>JAYTRB010000176.1:0-16731 GCA_043746425.1 Planctomycetia bacterium | reverse complement strand
GCTGCCAGGAGCCGCGCATTGTCGCGAGGATGCAGGCCGATGGTCGGCTCGTCGAGCACATATAAAACTCCCGTGAGGGCTCGGCCCACCTGCCCGGCCAGTCGAATCCGCTGACTTTCTCCGCCAGAAAGTGTCGGCATCGTTCGCGAGAGCGTCAGGTAATGCAGTCCAACGTCGACGAGAAATGATAATCGCTGTGTTGCTTCCCGCAGCAGATCTCCGGCGATTTTTCGGTCGGACCCTGCCAACTTCATCTTTTGGAAGAACGCCAGAGATTCTCGCAGGGGCATTTCGCAGATTTCCTGCAGCGTCTGCGTCCCAAATCGCACGGCCCCTGCATCGTCTCGTAAACGGCTGCCATGACAGACCGAACAGGGAACTTCTCCCGAGAGATGCTCGAGCTTCAGCCGGTAAGAAAATGACACTCGCGTGGCCTCTTCAACCGCTGGATAGAGGCCTTTGTATTGAAACCGCACCTCTCCCAGACTGTCGGCTGAATTTTTGCTGCCGCCCTGGTTAGTCGCTGCGAAAGTGATCCATTTGTTTCCTGTGCCGAACAGCACAGACCTTTGATGTCTCGCATCGAGCTTCTCGAAGGGTACGTCGAGCGGAATCCCGAACTGTCGCGACATCGCGGTCAGCATACGCAGAAAAAGCTCGTTTTCAGACGCGATGGGCCAGGCGGCGACTGCTCCCTGCGCGAGCGATCGCCGGGGGTCGGCGATTAACGACGTCAGGTTCGTCCCTTGTTGAGAGCCGAGCCCTTCGCACGCCGGACACCAGCCCAGTGAGCTATTGAACGAGAAATGATTGGGAGACAGGTCTTCAAAGCTTCGCAGACAAGTCTGGCAGACGCGGTGCAGACTGAAGCGCTCGACCGGCCAATCGTTTTCGGGGCGATCATCGACGATCTGGGCGACGTGCAACCACCCCTGACCGAGGTCGAGCGCCGCTTCGATCGATTCGGCGATGCGCTTACGGGCTTCGCGAGACACAGTCACGCGGTCGATGACGACTGTTACTTCGTGTTTGCGCCGGCGGTCCATTTCGGGAACGGCGTCGAGGGTGTATGTCAGGCCGTCCACCCGTACCCGGCGAAAGCCTTGCGATCGCAGACGTTCCCACAGTCGGTCATAGGAATGTCCCACTTCGACCAGCAGCGGAGCCAGAAGCAGCAGTTTCGAACCGACCGGGCGCCCCGTGACACGCTCGATAACCTCGTCGGTCGTTTGTGTTTCAACCGGCACGTCGCACACTGGACAATGCGCCTTCCCCAGCCGCGCGAACAGAATTCGCAGATAGTCGTAAATCTCGGTGACTGTCCCCACAGTCGATCGCGGGCTGTTCCCGAGAGTCTTTTGTTCAATGGCGATCGCCGGCGACAGGCCGCTGATGTGCTCGACCCGTGGCTTGGGCATTTGCCCGAGAAACTGCCGCGCATAAGCCGAGAGCGATTCGACATAGCGTCGTTGCCCTTCGGCATAAAGCGTGTCCATTGCCAACGAACTCTTTCCGCTTCCGCTTGGCCCGCAAAACACGCTGAGCTGGTGACGAGGAATCTCAACGTCGATTCCCTGAAGATTGTGCTGCGACGCACCGCGCACCACGATCGGGCGGTTCACCGCCGCTTCGCCGGCAGCCAACGAGCGCGCCACGCTCGGGGCCGGAAGGCCTTTGACTGGCTTCGTTTTCGATCGCGGTCTGCCCGCTTTGGTGTCGGCCGCATTTGCAACGGTGGTCACCGCAGAATGTGCTAGACGACCCGCCGCCGACCCGGCCAGCGCCCGGGCGAGCGCCTGGCCGGTATGCGACGCCGCACATGCTGCAATCTGTTCAGGGGTTCCCTGGGCCACAATCGTCCCTCCACCGGCGCCCCCCTCTGGCCCCAGATCGAGCACCCAGTCAGCTGTTTTCACGACATCGAGATTGTGCTCAATGACCAGCACCGTGTTTCCCCGGTCAACCAAGCCATGCAACACTTCCAGCAGCTTTTGCACGTCGGCGAAGTGCAGGCCGGTCGTCGGTTCATCGAGCAGATAGATGGTGCGGCCAGTAGCGCGCTTTCCCAGTTCGCGGGCCAGCTTGATCCGCTGCGCTTCGCCTCCCGAGAGTGTGGGAGAGGGTTGTCCGAGCTTCAGATAATCGAGCCCCACGTCATGCAATGTCTTCAACAGATTTGCGATCGACGAGATATTTTCAAAATGCACGAGCGCCTGTTGTACATCCAATTCGAGCACGTCGGCGATGCTCGCCCCTTTGAATCGCACGTCGAGCGTTTCGTGATTGAACCGATGGCCGTTGCAGACAGGACAGGTGACCCAGATGTCGGCGAGGAAATCCATCTCGAGCCTTGTCGAGCCATTGCCCTCGCAGGCTTCGCAGCGCCCGCCGGGCACGTTGAAACTGAAACGCCCCGGTTTGTGGCCGCGAAGTTTTGATTCGGGAAGCTTGGTGTACAGGTCGCGGATGAGATCGAACAATTTGACATAGGTCGCGGGGTTTGATCGCGGAGTGCGCCCGATCGGCGACTGGTCGATGTCGATCGCCTTGTCGAGATGTTCAAGCCCTTTGAGACGTTTGAATGTTCCGGGATTTCCCAGTCCGCGATTGAGATCGCGATTGAGCGACTCCCAGAGGATGTCGGTCACCAGCGAGCTCTTTCCGGAACCACTGACGCCCGTCACGCAGACAAAAGCTTCCAGGGGAATCGCGGCGTCGACGTTTTTCAAGTTATTGTGCCTGGCGCCGACGATTACCAGTTGCTTCTTGCCGCAGGGGCGCCGCGATTCGGGAACCGCGATCGCGGCCGCGCCCGAAAGAAACCTGCCAGTCAGGCTGCGGGGCTCTTTGCAAATTTCCGCGAGCGTCCCCTGGGCCACGATATGGCCGCCGCGTACGCCGGGGCCAGGACCGAAATCCACCACATAATCGGCCGCCCGGATTGTGTCTTCGTCATGTTCGACGACGATCACAGTATTTCCCTGATCGCGAAGCTGCGAGAGGCTGCTGAGGAGCTTGTCATTGTCGCGGGGATGCAGGCCGATCGACGGTTCGTCGAGAATGTAGACCACGCCGACGAGTCCGCAACCGATTTGTCCTGCGAGGCGGATGCGCTGCGTCTCTCCTCCCGACAGAGTCGGCGCTCCGCGGTCGAGATTGAGATAGTCGAGCCCGCACCGCAAGAGAAACCCCAACCGTCCGCGAATCTCTTTTAGAATCTCCTCGGCAATGAGGTGCCCTGTGGCGTCGAGGTCGAGCCGTTCGAAGAATCGAGCCGCATCGGCTACGGTCAGGGCGCAGACCTCAGGAAGAGTTAAACTCGCCCCCGCTGAAGCAGGCGGGCTGCTCTGTGGCACGCGGGCAGCTTTTGTCGCGTGTTTGCCGGCCGCCGCAGGGGCTGCAGCAAGACTCAGCGACGCGATTCGTACCGAGCGCGCTTGCGGATTAAGCCGCGTTCCCAGGCACTTGGTGCACTTTGTGACGCGCATGTACTTTTCGAGTTGCCGCCGCCGCATGGGGTTCTTGGACTTGCGGTAGTTGTCGAGCAGTTCGGCGACAATGCCACCGTAAGTGCCCCCGTGCTTCCATACTCCGCCGCGCGTACGCCAACTGAATGTGATGTTCCGCTCGCCAGTGCCATAGAGCATTTGCTGACGCAGGCTTTCTGGCAGGTCGCGCCAGCGAGTGGTCAGCAACGTTCCTTCGATAAGGCCATGCTCGCGCTCGAGCAGCGCCGCGACTCCCTCAAAAATATGCCGCCTCCAACGCCCGAGGTCACGAAAACGTCCGAGAAGTGCGACGGCCCCTTTAAACAGCGACAGCGATTCGTCGGGAATCAAAAGCCCCAGATCGAAGTCATGCCGCACCGCCAGCCCGTTGCAGTCGGAACACATTCCCTGAGGACTATTAAAGCTGAAGAGCTGAGGACTGGGGGGCTCATAGCTGATCCCGCAATGTGTGCAGGCGTATCGCGAGCTGAAGAGGCGATCGGCGGGAGGTACAGCGCCGCCAGTCGGCATCTGATTGGTAGCTTCGCCTTCGGGTGCGCTCTTTTGTACGCCGCCTTTAGATGGCTTCGGCTTTGTCCGCGCTCCAGACTCATTGTCGTCGTCAACGGCGCCTTCGGCTGAAGTTGAGACGACGAACGCGATGATCAGGCTCCCCTTCCCCAGCCGCAGGGCGGCTTCGACTGCCTCGGCCAGACGTGTGCGACCGCTCGTTCCGGCTTCCAGGCGATCGACGACGACCTCAATCGAATGCCGCATTTGCCGATCGAGCTGGAGATTTTCATTGAGCGACACGACTCGTCCGTCAACGCGCGCCCGCAGGTAGCCCTGTTTGAGGAGATCGTCGAACAGGTCGCGATATTCTCCCTTTTGCCGCTGCACGACCGGAGCCAGGACCAGGAACCGCGTCCGGGCAGGTAATTGCCAAAGACTGTCGAGAATCTGATCTCGCGTCTGGGCGGTGATGGGGCGGTTGCACCTGGGACAATATCCAAGTCCCACACGAGCGAACAGAACCCGCAGAAAGTCATACACTTCGGTGATTGTGCCGACCGTGCTTCGAGGGTTGCGACCCCCCGTCTTCTGTTGAATCGAGATCGACGGGGCCAGACCCGTGATCGAATCGACGTCAGGCTTGGGCATCTGTCCCAGAAACTGGCGCGCGTAACTCGATAGCGACTCGACGTACCGCCGTTGCCCTTCGGCGTAAAGCGTGTCGAAGGCCAGCGAACTCTTGCCAGACCCGCTGACCCCCGTCATGACAATCAGCTGGTTTTTCGGAAGCCGCAGGTTTACGTCGCGCAGATTGTGCTCGCGAGCGCCGCGGATGACAATGTCAGATTCATGCATGGAAGGCCGCGAAAACGAATAGGAGAATGAACGAGAAAAGCGAACATTGAAAAGATAATTCCAACATCAATCCATCGATTTGAGTCGCAACAACAAAAGTAACATTCGTATCAATATCGACAGGTGTGAGCCTTTTGCACTTCCTCCACGAAAGTGATGAGGATTGGCACGGAAGACGCGAATAAAAACTCGGAGATGGGGAGTTTTAAAAGTCGATTGTTATCGAACGAAAGTGCGAGTATGCCATTTTTCTGTCTGAGTTTTTTTGCAACCCGCTTGAGCCGCGAACGTCCTACCCGATCGTTGATCGTCAATCCCGATCGCTCGCTTATGACGGCAACTCAGGAGCAGTGTCCGCCAGCCCAGCCCCAAAGTCGTCGTGAACTGATGGCGCGGGAGGAGATTCTAATGGTGGGAATTCTGAAGGCACTGTTGAAGCGACATGCGCTTCTGCAACCTCGTCAGACGGAGGTTGTTCAAAAAGGGGCTCAACAACGACGGGCTCAACCGACACGGATTCGACCAGCATGGATTCGACCAGCGCCGTTTCGACAACACGGGTCGCCGATTCGGTTTCGGGTGGCGTGGCCGGATCAGGTACTTCTTCCCAGGATTCGGGAAGATGCTCGCGTACAGGTGGTTGAAACGGCTCGCGTTTCAGGGGAAGTTGTAAAACCATCCACGGCGCGGCATCCGAGCAGCCGCAGCGCTGGGCCACGACCTGTCCCGACGTGCGAACCACTCGCTCGCACTTTGCGCAGCGCCAAACCCGACGGACATCCAAATCGATTCGCAGCCCGGGGCCTTTCACCAGAATTACCCTATCCGAAGAGTGATCGGTTCTTGTACACTCCCCACCTTTCTTAGCGCATCGTAACAACCCCGCTCGCGGCGTGCCAACTATGGAAATTCTCAGACAGGGTCTCGACCTCATCCTGCATGTGGACCAGCATCTGGACGGCCTCATTCACGACTTTGGTCCGTGGATCTACGGCTTGATGTTCCTGGTCATTTTCTGTGAAACGGGCCTGGTCGTCACGCCTTTCCTGCCGGGTGACTCGTTGTTGTTCGCCCTGGGAACGGTCGCGGCACGACCGAATGGACTCAGTCTCGCTAAGTTAATTGGGCTGCTGACGATCGCCGCCATTCTGGGTGACTCCGTGAACTACTGGCTGGGATCCGTCCTGGGGCCGCGGATTTTCCGTGGCGACAAGATCCGCTTTTTGAATCCGAAACACCTCGAAAGGACGCACGAGTTCTACGAACGATATGGGCCTAAAACGATCATACTGGCAAGGTTCGTACCGGTTGTCCGCACTTTTGCCCCGTTTGTCGCTGGAATGGGCCGCATGACGTATCAGCGTTTCATGATTTTCAATGTGATCGGTGGCATCGCCTGGATTCTCATCTTTCTATTAGGAGGGTGGGCGATAGGCGAACTTCCGCTCGTTAAGAAAAATTTCCGCTACGTCATCATTGGAATTATTGTCGTATCGATCTTGCCAATGGTGTTTGAATTCGTGCGCGAATGGCGCCGGATTCGTCAGTTGAAGATTGAAAAATGATCTCTGCCACCGCCGATAAATAAACTGCCTGCATGTGACACGTCGACGGCAGTTGAACAAAACGCGCGTCCAAGAAGCGCCTATCCCCATTTTCAACGGGACGTTACGCGAGCAAATCGTCGATCGCTCTGTCGAACGCGATGGCATCTTCAACCAATAATGCTTGTCGCGCCCGGCGCAGCAGATTGGCCTGTCGCTCGGTAATTGGAATCGCCGTCCCGGGTGTCGGAACTCGGGGAATGGCCGATTCGACAATTCGATGCGACAGGCCTTCGATACCAGCTCCGGTGAGCGAGGACACGCGCAGAGCGAGCACGGGAATTCGGTCGCCCCAGACGTCGGGTAGATCGGTTTTGTTTGCGACGACAAGTGCGCCGGGCCAAGCGGCAATGAGTTCAGAATCGTCGGATGTCGCAGGCTGATTGCTATCGATGACGATCAGCCGGCAGTCGGCCGCGGCCGCTTCCTGCTGGGCCAGCGCAATTCCCGCCGATTCGAGTTGGCAGTCGGTGTTGCGAATTCCCGCCGTGTCGACCAGGCTCATCGGCCAGCCTTCGAAAGCAGTGGCTGCTGTAACGACGTCGCGCGTTGTCCCTGGCTCGTCGAAAACAATCGCCCGTGTGAAACCGACCAGTGCGTTCAGAAGGCTCGATTTGCCGACGTTGGGACGTCCCAGGATGACGACCTTCGAGCATTGTGTCAGGCGCCGGCCGAAATCGGCCCAATCGAGGAGGGCGTCGATCTGTCGCAACCGTTGGCCGGTCGCACTCTGTGCCCCCGAAACTGGCCCGCGCAGAACCTCAATCGCGCTTTGTAATATCCCAGAGCACTGTTCGAGTAGAATATTGGCAGTGCGCAATGTTGACGCATTTGCCAGCGCTTCGCGGCATTCAGCAGCGAAGAGGCCGGTCTGCTCGCGATCGAGTTGTTGCGCAGAAACAATCTGGCAGCCTGCGTGATCCAGATCGGCGAGAATCCTGCGGATCGCGGCGTCGCCGCCGTGACAATGGATCTCGGTCGTTTCCTGGCCGCGCCGACACACCACGACCTCTTCGCCCGGATCGGCGCCCCAGCGCCCGAGAGTGATACGATCGAGCGGCTGTTCAATGAGCGGTTTGCCATGGGCCGCTTGAAAGAGCAGATTGCCCGTTTGTTGCAGCAAAGAGCAGTTTCCGTGCAGCCGAATCGATGCCACGGCCCCCCGCCCTCGCGGTGTGAGCAAAGCGGCTCTGGGCATCGCAATTGCGGGCTCAATTTGGGCTTTTATTTTGTCGGTCATTCTCTGAACTGAATCTGCGAACGTGAAACCGGAAAGCAACGGACAGAAATTCGAGGGGACGTGCCGCTCTTGGCAAGTCCCATCGCATCGCCATCATTTCGCCGACTGCGCGACGTAGGCCAGTCCGCGCAATGCCAGATCGGGTTCAAACAGGACTTCCCTTTCCAGTCGGTGGGAAATTGACGATGCCAGCCAACGGCCGTTGCCACCAGTCACGAGAACGACTGGCGGCTGGCCTGCGGTTTCTGTCAATTGAGCCACCAGTTCCCGGATACTGCCGATCTGTCCAAACCAGATTCCGCTTTGAATCGCCTCGATCGTGTTGCGTCCCACGGCGGCCACCGGGCTTGTGAGCAGGGCTTGCACGTCGATCAGCGGAAGCAGCGCGGTATATTGATGCAGCGCTCGGGCCCCCAGTTCTAATCCTGGCAGAATTGCCCCGCCTTCAAAGGCCCCTGAGGATGAGATCAGATCAACTGTCGTGGCTGTCCCCGAATCGACAACGACAACCGGTGCCGTCGGCGGGCGCAGAACGTTTGCCGCGATCGCATCGAGAAGCCGGTCGATGCCGACTTGGTTGGGAAACTGCACTTTGACACACAGCGGCAACTCGGCAGCCTGTCGAAGGGCGAATGGGAGCGGCCAGACCGCGCCCGGCCAGCTCGATAATATCATTTCCATCGCACGCGGATTAGCCCCGGCGATGGCCGCCGTCTGCAAGGCCGGGCTCCATTTCTCGAAATGCGCCAGGATGCCTTCCCAGTCGAACTTTTCGGCAATGGAAACCGCCTGCGAGGCACAGCACTCCGGAAGCCGGGGCCGGCCTTGGTTCGGCAGAGCCCACTCGAACACGCCGAATTTGATTCGGCTGTTCCCCACGTCGACGGCCAGGCTCAATCGGTCAGGCATACTCGCTCGTTCACCAGCACTGGATGTTGCCAGTAATTTGATCAGAATTGTGAAAAATGTACGTCTCTTTCGACACGGCAGATGCGCAGCCGATAGGCAATGTAGCAATTCGAATGGCCGCGCGATTGTGCGGCACGATGCTCGACTTGATCGCGCCAGCTTCGGATCGACTCCCGACTTGACCAATACGAAACGGTAATCCCCACTCCATTGGGATCCCGCAGACTTTCGACACCTGGAAATCCCGGCTGCTCAGCTGCCAGTTCAAGCATGCGGTCGGCCGTTACTGCATAACCCTTGGTGTCGGCTAGCGTTTGCATCGAGGTGAAGATGGCCGCAAAATACGGTGGCTCTGGGGCGTTTGCGATCGGACCCAGTTTGGTTTCGGGATTCAGACATGAAATTATGACAGCCAGCTTCCTTTTCATCGAGATTTTCTTAGATCTCGCCTTCATTATCCGCGAAATCCCGCAAGCCCGCCAGTGTTCTTGCCTGGAGTTGGCCAGGCGTGTGAGCAATGGATTGCATTGCGTAGGATGCCATTTCGCCGCCAGCGACAGGACCACTTTTGCGGTGCGAGTGCGTTTGTAATGGGGAGATTGCCGGATGGGGCTGCTTGATTTGTCGCCTATCGCTGAAATTATTTGGACTGACCCGTAACCCGCTGTGCAAGTCGTTACGTTTCAGGGACGCAATCTGCTAAGATTCGAGACTTATGCGAACCTTTGGCCGGTGAGGCGTCTCCGGAAGGAATGATCCACCGGGTACGTGCTTTGTAATAAGAGCGGCGAAATTACGAGCCTTGGTCAACTGGGTTTCCGGTTATTGTCGACATTACCAACAGACACTCGTCATTTCGCTCCATGAGCCTTTTCCGACCTGCCATTGACCGCATCGAAGGATACACCCCTGGCGAACAGCCACAGGAACCGGGGTGGGTCAAACTCAATACCAACGAGAACCCATACCCCCCGTCTCCGAAAGTCGTGGAAGCCATTCGCACGGCGGCGCTCGGTCGGTTGAATCTTTATCCCGATCCTCTTGCAACGAGATTTCGCACGACAGCCGCCGCGTTGTTCGGCATCGAGCCCGATTGGCTCCTCCCGGCTAATGGCAGCGATGAAAGCCTGACGATGCTGTTGCGATCGTTCGTCGATCCTGGCGAACTGGTGGCGTATCCGTATCCCAGTTATACCCTCTACGAGACACTGGCCGATATTCAGGGAGCTGTGCACGAACGGCTCATGCTGAGTTCAGACTGGTCGTGGAACCTCGAAAAGATTCTGCCAATCATCGAACGGGCGAAGCTGGTGCTGGTTCCCAATCCGAATTCGCCGTCGGGAAATCGCTGGTCGGATGACGAAATTCTGGCGCTGGTTCCGCCGTGCGGGGTTCTGGTGCTCGATGAGGCCTATGGCGATTTCTGCGACAAACCGCATCGAGCCGAGTTGCTGCGGCGCCCCGGCGCCGAACGGATCGTCATCACGCGCTCATTCAGTAAGTCATATAGTCTCGCGGGGATGCGCCTGGGGTTTGCCATTGCGCGGCCCGAACTGATTCACGGAATGTTGAAGGTCAAAGACAGTTACAATTGCGACGCGCTGGCCCTGGTGGCCGGGACGGCCGCGCTCGACGACCAGGCCTGGATGCTCGACAATGCTGAAAGGGTGCGTTCAACGCGCGGACGGATGACGGCTGAACTTGTGCGACTGAAGTTTGCGGTGGTTCCCAGCCAGTCGAACTTCGTATGGGCCACGCATCCGCAGCGGCCGCACAGTGAAATCTACGAAGCGCTCAAACGGCGGAAGATTCTTGTTCGGTTCATGCGCTTCCCCGGCGTCTCTTCAGCACCCGACGGCAGCGTCACGGGACTGCGAATCAGCGTTGGAACTGACGCAGAAATCGACACGTTGCTGGCGGCGCTTCGGGAATGTGTATGATTTTAAAGGCCGAATGATTTCGAACGTCGCGCCGATCTCCAGGTGCCTAGCGACTCAGTAACCCAAAGTTTCCTAGAAAGCTATTTGACGATGACGCGAACAGCCACGATTAACCGCAAGACGGCCGAGACTGACATTCAACTGACGTTGAATCTCGACGGCAGTGGAGCGGGAAGAATCGAAACGGGGATCGGGTTTTTCGACCACATGCTGACACTTCTAGCCAAACATTCGCTTTTTGACATTACAGTAAAGGCTCAGGGAGATCTGGCGGTCGACTTTCACCACACAGTCGAGGACGTCGGAATTTGTCTGGGGAAAGGCCTGGCACAGGCCCTGGCCGACAAAAAGGGAATCGTCCGTTACGGGAGCAAGACGCTGCCGATGGAGGAGACGCTGGTGACTTCAGCCCTCGACCTTTCGGGGCGGGCGTGGTTCGTGTACCGCGTGTCGTTTGCGACCGATAAAATCGGCGCATTCGACACGGAACTTGTCGAGACATTCTGGCAGGCTCTGGCGGCGAACGCGTTGATGAACCTGCATCTGGTTCTGCACCATGGGTCGAACAGTCATCACGTTGCGGAAGCGCTTTTCAAGGCGACCGCGCGCTCACTGCGCGAGGCTGTCGCCGTCGATCCGCGTCAATCGGGCGTTCCGTCCTCGAAGGGGACGTTGGCCTAGCAGGCTGTTTTTTTGAAGCCATGAGATTTTTATATGTTTTTTTGTTGACAGATCGATTCAGAAAGATACTCTAGGACTTCGCTGGGCCAAGTTGGTTTGAAATGATTGATTTTCAATTTCCCTTTGCTGTCTCGACAACACTTTCGGCGGGCCGAAATCTTGTTTTGCGTCACTTGCTGATTGCCGCCGCTTGATTTGCGGCCAGTGTGTGTCGCCTCGACGAACGACAACTGCGAGTTTCAACCGCAGAGAACGTACGCGCATCGCCGACGTTTGTAATGCTCGGTGCGCGATTTCTGGCGTCGTTCGGACTTCGTGATTTGAGCAATGTTTTTGAGGGAAACTCTCGAATCGGAACCGTTGCCGGCCAATACGGAAGGCCGCCGAAAGCATTCGAATTCAGGCCGCTTGGCGTGCTTTATGCCGGTCGACACTGCCCAGTCACGAATGCCGCAGGATCTGGACGGATTCAAGCGCGGATTCGAGCGTTCCTCGACGCGCACTTGTGCTTAGCGCGGCTGGTTCGAGAGTTTCCCGTCTTCTGAAATCATGAACTGCGTGCGATCCAGCACCGGCGCACTGCCATCGACGGTTTGGGCTGCCGCAGTACGCCCGGTTGGGTCATCCACCGAGAACTGGGCATTGTTCGTGCGGTCCGGGTAAGTATTGAGTTCTGGACAGCCGGCGCATGCGAGCGCCGTAGAAACAGCCAAGGCCAGAGGCGTAGCACGCCCCGCGAGAATTGATCGCATGGCACGATCTCCGAGTGAATTTCACGAACGTCGAATTTAGGGTAATGAGAGGAACGGAAGTCTAGACGGAAGTCCGAAACGTGCCAAGACGAGTTTTTCCGCAAATTAGCCATAAATATGACCCGGTTTGAGCTTCGAGCGGAATCCAGACGAGTTTTGGAATCTGGAACTCACCGAAGTGCCGGATTTAGAATAGCCGACGCTACCAGAGAGTATAGCCGCCGTCGATGACGAGCGTGGCGCCCGTCATGTACCGCGAGGCGTCGCTGGCCAGAAAGACCGCCAACGGTCCCAAGTCTTCCGGCTTACCGAAATCGCCAACCGGAATTTGCGACTTGAAGGTCTCGATAATATCAGGATTGAGCCCGGCCCAGCGCTGGTTGGGTTCGGTCAGGAAGCCCCCGGGAGCAATGGCATTGACGGTGACGCCCATGGGAGCCCAGTCGGCGGCAGTGGCGCGTGTGAACTGTATGACAGCCGCCTTGCTGGTTTCGTAGCTTCTCCCGCCGATTCCGCGATTGACGATCATTCCCGATATCGAGGCCATATTGATCACCCGTCCAGGACCGCCGCGCGCCACCATCGCCCCGCCGATCAGCTTCGTACATAAGAAGGTGCTCGTCAGGTTGAGGTCGAGAATCGACTGCCACGCATCGAGCGGCAGTTCGGTGGTGGGAATGTCAATTCGTCGGCCACCGACGTTGTTGATGAGAATGTCGATCGGGCCCAACTCGTCGAGCGCCTGTCGACAGGCCTGTTCGGCTGCTGCGGCGACCCCCATGTCGGCGACAATCGTTGTGGCGGCGCGCCCGCGACATCGAACGTCTGCGGCTGTCTTCTCGAGACTGGCCTGATCGCGGCCGACGAGAATCACATCGGCGCCGGCTTCAGAAATGGCGAGCGCCATCTCGCGTCCCAACCCCCGGCTGCCGCCCGTGATGAACAGCCGTTTTCCGTCCAGTCGAAAGCGATCGAGCACAGACATGGGGGGCTCCTTGGAAGGGACGTATGTCAGAGACGATCCGAGTCGGGCGCACACAGCAGCTTTGGCTTTCATGCCCTACACCATTGCGGCGACTACCTTGGGCAAGCGCGACGACTGAATATTAGTCTAGGACGGTGTTCTGGTTCGCCAAAGCGCTGCTCATGGTGCTCTCGTCGAAAGGCTGTTGTGAGGTGTTTGTGACTGTCCGCTTGCGGTACAAATGCACCTCCATGCTCGAGAACTCGAGCCGGCGATCGGGCTGCCAGAAGGCAGGCATTTCAAAGACTGACTTGCTGGCGCAGCGGAAGACAAGCAGCGCCTCTGGGCTGGTGATTTCGTCACGGGCCAGCCGCTCGAGTGAGCGATACATCATCGTGCCTGGTTTCAACCGGCTGGTGTACAGGTACGGTGGATCGAAAAACACGACGTCGAAGGGAAGAAACCCTTCGGCGCCTTTCGGCCGGAATGAGCATTTTGAAGCATCGGTCTGCCAGCACATCGTTTCCCCCTCTGCCTTTAGCGATGCGACGTTACGCCGCAACCGCTCGACGGCATTGCGGTCGCTTTCGATGAAGACAACACGCGCCGCGCCGCGACTGAGCGCTTCGAGGCCGATAGTGCCTGTGCCGGAAAAAATGTCGGCCACCCGCGCATCCTGCAGCTCGGGCTGAAGACGATCGAACAGCGACACCTTGACGCGCGCCGTGATGGGCCGGGTGGTGTCTCCCGGATTTGATTCGAGTTTACGATGGCGGTACTTGCCGGCGACAATTTGCATCGTGGTAGTTTAGACGGTGCGCGTGCCTGGTGCAAATCGGAGCGATTAACCCGAAATCTGCCCGACGCTCTCCCGCCAGACGGAAAAGGATACCGCCAATAATGCCACCGATCGGCCGGGCGGACTTCTTACTCCCCCGGCTTGCCCGACTCGTCCTGTCGCAGCGATTCGAGATGCCGGCGAATGATATCGCGGGCCTCTTCGGCGACTGACTTGAACTTCGGTTTAGGCTCGGGAGGAGAGGGCGCGGCCGGCGTAAGTTGGCTGGCTTTGACAATTGTGGTGTCTGACGTGTTCTGCAATTCGGTGGCGGTGTCCCCTTCTGACAGCCAGCCGAAAATGTCGTCGTCGATGGCGCCTGAGGCTTTGGGCCGGCCACCAGCCAGCTCGAATATGATCGGGCCGACCTGCAACATGTCTCCTGGCTGCATCAGCGTTTCGATTTCGATGCGAACAGCATTGACGATGGTTCCGTTCTGGCTCTGCAAGTCGCGCACCAGGAGACCCTTTTCGGTCGGGGTCAGAGAGCAATGCTGGCGGCTGACTTCGGTCGAAGTCATGCGGATGAAGCTCGTCTCGTCCCGCCCGATGATGACTTCCTTCTCTGGGACGACGATTTTCTTCCCTTTGTGCTTTCCGGTTTGAACGATCAGCGAGTGCATGCGCAACCTTCAGTCGTGACGCGGAACCAGAACCGGCTCGCCGCAGTTGGGACAAGTCAGCGTCTTCCCCCGGTGCTGGCGGGCGACTTTGAATCGCTTTCCACAACGGCAGGCGAAGCGCACTGGCTTGCTGTCGTCGGAATCGGAACCTTCTGCATGGCTCCGATACCACACTTCCTGGGCGGTCTGCTTGATTTGCAAGAGCAGTTCATCGGGGTCGAATGGCTTGGTCATGTACGCATCGGCTCCGACGCGGGCAGCCAGCGTCTTCGAATCTTCAAGCTCAATGGCGCTCAGAATCAAAACGGGCACAAAACGCTCGATCGTCTTGAGCCGCTCGCAAACTTCAAAGCCAGTCTCACCCGGAAGAATGAGATCAAGAATAACGAAATCGGGCTTTTTCATCATGAACATCGAATGCGCCTGACCGCCGTCTTTGGCGATCGTGACGTCGTACTTTTCGCGTTCGAGACGTGTCTTTAGAAACGCGGCCGTGTCGGCTTCGTCTTCGACAACGAGAATGCGATGGACAATGGCCGGCGTCAGACGCGGGTCGATGTCAGCATCTGTACTCATCGCGTAGAACTCCGCGGTCGAGGCGCGGGGATTACCCCCCACCCGATGATATGGACCCGCACCGGTGCCCGCAAACGGCGAACCGGCTTGTCCGCCGAGATCCTGTTAACAACAACTCACTCCACAAAATACCCGATAATCGCAGCAGTTGCAATCGGATTTCACGGTTCGTTTGACAAGGCCAGCGCTAAACAGTCAAGATGCAAGCTGCTGAGGCTGTGACAGCCGTTTTTCCAGGAGTTGAATTCCCGTGGCCGCCAATTCACGCGTCTCCAACGAACTTCACGAGTCTTCAGAGCTCGACCAATGCGATATCGCTGCAGTTGAGCGTCTGGGCGAGGCCTATCGCCGCGTAGCGGCCGAGCTTGCGAAGGTCATCATCGGACAGAGGCAGGTCATCGAGGAACTGCTAATCGCCATGTTTGCCGGTGGACATTGCCTGCTCGTGGGGGTGCCGGGGCTGGCCAAGACGCTCATGATTCGAACTTTGGCTGAATCGCTCAATCTGTCGTTCAATCGCATTCAATTTACTCCCGATCTGATGCCGGCCGACATCACTGGCACCGAGGTCATTCAAGAAGACAAGGCGTCTGGCAGCCGCGGTTTTAAGTTTCTAAAGGGCCCTGTCTTCGCCAACGTTGTGCTGGCCGACGAAATCAATCGCACTCCGCCCAAAACGCAGGCAGCGCTCCTCGAAGCCATGCAGGAGCATCAGGTTACGGTCGGGGGCGAACGTCACAAGCTGGCTGAGCCTTTCTTTGTACTGGCGACGCAGAATCCGATAGAGCAGGAAGGGACGTACCCGTTACCTGAAGCCCAGCTCGACCGTTTCATGTTCAATGTCTTTGTCGATTACCCCACGGAAGATGAGGAATTCGCGATTGTCCGTCAGACGACAGCCGAGTCGCTGCCTGTCGTCGAGCGGTCGCTTTCGCAGGCCGAAGTCATCGCTCTGCAGTCGTTCGTGAGGAAGGTTCCTGTTGCCGACCACGTCATTCGCTACGCCATGCAATTCGCGAGGCTGACGCGCGTGGGAAGTCCGGGAGTTCCCGACTTCGTCAAGAATTACGTCAGTTGGGGCGCCGGGCCGCGGGCCAGTCAGTATTTGATTCTGGGCGCCAAAGCGCGCGCTGTGCTGCACGGCCGGCCCTATGTCAGTACTGAAGACGTGCTCATGGTGGCACGCCCCGTTCTGCGTCACCGAATCATTACCAATTTCAACGCCGAGGCCGAGGGGGTCAAGTCCGACGACATCGTCAAACGCCTGGCCGAAATCATTCCGCACGACGCGGGCCGAATCGAATCGACCGGTAAGTTGCCCGATGTGTTTAAGACTGCAGCGAGTGTCTAGCAGACATAAGCCGATTTAGAGATCGAGGATCGCGATGGCCACACAGGCAGATCCGGACGATAAATACCAATCACATGAGCCGCGGCCGCCAGATGCCGTCGCAGCGGGAATTATCATCAGCCCCGACACGCGCCGCCAAGACCGGATGCCGCCGGGGCAGTCGCGCACGCGAAAATGGCCCGTCCTGCATTACGGCCATGTGCCGACGATTTCCGTCGATCGCTGGAAATTGCAGCTCTTCGGCCTGGTCGATCAACCGCTGGTTTTTACCTGGCAGGAATTTCAGGCCTTGCCCCGTGTCAAAGTCTACGCCGATTTTCACTGTGTGACCCGCTGGTCGCGGCTGGACAATATCTGGGAGGGCGTTTCAGTTCACGCGATTCTGGGCCACGCAGGG
>JAYTRB010000175.1:0-9232 GCA_043746425.1 Planctomycetia bacterium | reverse complement strand
CGTTTCGCGTACTTCACCTTGTTAATCTTGGCAAACAGGTACGGCGGCAGGCGTTGCAGCCGCTCGGCCACGGGAATCGAGAACGGATTGTCGGACTGTGGTGTTTCAGATTCGCTGCGCATTAGAAATATTCGACATTCAGGAATTTATGATTTCGGGGCTCGCCTCTGGCTTGAGGCACGAGACGAACCCACACGCCGACCTATTCGCATCGCGATTGCGACACTTTTATACCGAGGTCGGTATGGCGATTCTATTCAGAGAAAGGGACGCCGCATAGTCGAACCTTACGGCGACTGCGGTCCATGCAGAAATTTGGCCGCGTAGTTCCAGACCTCAGATGATTTGTCCCACACCGCCCAGGCGGCAAACACGGTCACCAGTACGAACGCGATCCAGACAAAAACGTCGGCCAAAATAGACGGTGCGATCCGGCGATCAGTTCGCCGGTATCGCAGGTAGATCGCCGCCCCCCCAATTATCGGCAGCGTGATTCCCTGTGCAAATCCGCCGAAATTCACCATCTCGCGAGGTTCGCCGACAATGAGATAAAAAACCAGGGCTAGCAGCGGATAGAAAACGCAGAAGAGGCGGATCATACGCAAGCGGTCATGGGCGTTGTTATATTTGACGAAGCCGGCCATGTTGAAAAAGTCAGAAGTCAGGCGGCTATGTCCGGCCGAGGCGACATACAGCGTCTTGAACAGCACGGCCCAGGCGCCGATCAGGAACAGATACCATGTCCATTCGCCGAAAACCCTGACGTACATGCTGGCCAGTTCGGCAATCATGTTCGAGCCCTCGGGGTGCAGATTCAAGCGGTGTAGAACAGTCGCGCCCAAAAGATAAAACGAAACGGTCGCCAGCGTGAAGACGACCATGCTGACCCAGGCGTCGAGGTGCATCACACGCATCCAGCCGAGGGCCCGGCGGGCCCAGGCGGGGTCGTCGGTTCGCGGGCCAACAAAGCGTGCATAGCCTTTTTCGAGGCACCAATAGGGATAAGAATACAACTCGGCGGCTCCGACCCCTGTCATGCCGAACACGGCAAAGGCCTTCGTGATGGCATCGGCCCGCCCTCTGGCGTCAGAGGGAAAATGAAAATCGAAGCCGCTGTGGAGGTCGGCCAGCGAGATCGGGAAACCGGCGCCGGGAAGTGCCAACACGCAGGCCACGGTAATGAACGTAATCGAGACCACTAAAAACGTAGTCAATCGTTCGATCATCTTGTAACCGCCGCTGAGGAGCAGGGAAACGGCCGCAAACCCTGTCACGACCGCCCACGGGTGTTCGGGATGCGCGGTGAGGAGCCGCCCCAGCGCGGTCGTTTCGCCTCCGCACACCTGAATGGCCCAGTTTCCCAATCCGGGAATCGCCAGGTTCAGAGCCTGTCCGACTGCACCCACCATCGCCCCCATTTGGGCGACCGTGGCCAAGACCATGAAAAACCACCACCACACCTGCCAATTGACCCGCCAGCGCAGACCGGGAAGCTCATTGAGCACTCCCAGGGTCGGCATGCCCGAAGAGATCGCCACCCTTCCTAATTCAATCTGCATGAAAACTTTGATGACACAACTGAACAGGATCAACCACAAGAACATGTAGCCCCAGTCGGCCCCCAGCGTGGTGGTGGCGATCAACTCGCCCGAACCGACGATCGAACCTGCCAAGATGATGCCCGGTCCAATCTTGCGAAACGCTTTCCAGAGCGTCGCAGGAGGCTCCTGGATGGCGTCCGCAGGCATCGCATACGGATCGAACCTCGTCGCGTTATTCATCGCGGATCTGCCTCAATGGCCGGGTTTTGGGAAGACCCACCATCATGGCCCATCGAACAGATGTTGGCAAGTTACGGCCCCTACTCTGAATCGCATGCCAGCGGTGGCTGCGGTTCGGGGTCGTCACTGTCGTCGGGGGGGGCGGTGGCGACGACGACCGGCGGATCGGGGGTGGTTCTAGGGGGGCCGAGTCGCTCGCGGCTGACAAGGTCGTATTTGTCGCCGTTGTACAGGAATCTGAATTCCTTTTCGGCCGCATCAGGCTCGCGGCGATCATAGACGATCACCTGATTATGTCCCACAACTTCCAGAGCCTGACCTTTGATGATCAGGGCCATGCCGTCATCGACTCCCAGGCCGATGAGATGCGGGTGTGCGCGCTTGAGCTGAGCCATATCGGCGAACCGGTTGCGCTGCGTGAAGAACGGGTCGATCGCCACACCCTTCAGAAAGCCAAAGCCATCTTCATATCCCTCGGCCATGATCTCTTTATTCGACAGTGGTCCACCGCGGACGAGATAGTCGGCAAGCATTGAGGCACCGCCTGCTGTGCCGCCAATGACTCCGCCGCGAGTGAGCAGCTCGTGAAACTCCTTTTCGGCTGCTGTGTCTTGAAAGGCATCCACCAGACGCCACTGTCGGCCACCCGTGAACCACACGCCGCCTGCTTTTTTCAGCAAGGCCAGTAACGCCGGTGCTTCGGCATCCGCATGCGTTCGGGGATGTACGAGGTGCACGTCTTTGGCCCCAGCCGAAGCCAGCCATGCGACCGCTTTGGCGTCATTCGAGAGCCGTTCGCCATTGGCGGTGGTGACGACGACAATTGTGGCCTCAGGACCTCCCGCCGCTTCGATAAAACGATTGGCGGTCGTTTCGGCGATGTCCCCGCCACCGGCGACAATCAGTGTTCCGTGCGAGATTTCAGGGACGATCTTCTCGCCATCGAAAGTCTGCCGTGGTTCGACGCGGGCAATGGCCGAACGACTAAGCGCCACGAGATCGGCATGATCGTTCTTGGTGAGATCGCGGGTGACGACCTTCTTATCGCCCACTTCGGCGAAGTACATCACGACTTTCGATTCGCCCATGACGCTGAGTTGCCGTCCCTTCACAACCAGTGCCGTGTTTTCGTCGATGCCAAATCCGACCAGCTTGGGATATTTGGAAAGTGCAAATTGCAGCCGATCCTGGCGATGACGTTTGAGAAAGTGCTGGTCCACCAGACAGCCTGGCAAAAATCCGAAACCTGGTCCCAGTTCGGCCTGAGGATTTCCACCGAGAATCATCACGGGCGACATAATCGCCGCCCCCGCTGATGTTCCACCGACGACTCCACCGCGTTTGAGAACCCCTTTGACGGCCTTCTCGGTGCGCGTGCCCAGATAGGCACTTGTGAGGCGCTCTTGGTGCCCGCCAATGAACCATACGCCGGTGGCCGTGGTCAATGCCTGCGAAAATCTGGGGTCATCAGCAATTTCGCGATCACGCGTGTGCAGAATCGTCAGTGCCGCCAATCGCTGCGTGAACCAGAATTCGAGCCGCGAATCAACTTCGGCGGTATCGGCTGTTTCGCTGGCGGTGGTGATGACGACGATCTGCCCGTTGTCGCCCCCTGCCAGCGCGACGAATCGCTCCAGCACTTCGGGTGGCACTTTTCCGCCGCCACAAATGATGAGGGTGCCAGAGACAGACGTAGCCGGGCCGATTGCCTCGACGAGCGGCGGCGCATCTTCAGCCGGTACACGGCCGGCCCAGGCCAGGGTGAAAGCCCCGGCCAGAAGTGCGACGGACATCCGCATCCGATTGGTATTCCTGGACGATGGTTGGGTCATCATGACGACCTGGTCCTTTTGAAGAACAATATCCCTCCATGCTTATTATACGTCGGCTACCCATCGCGGAAAGGTAATATGAACGTATATTTATGTTCTCGGTGGATTGAAATTTATGTCTCGGGTCATTTTTGTGCAATAGCAGTCGCCGAAATAGGCAGAATCCCGGGATGGCCGTCCACCCCATTGGGTGGCGACACGTCGGTCGCCTGGCCATTGCTGCCGGTGCCTGCCGAACTGCGCGATGTCGGCGAATCGCACCCGCAGGCGGCCGGGTCGCTGCCTGTTCGCGGTGCATTCGTCGCAATGAATTGCTCGATGAACGCCAACGAGGGCTCGACCTGATCGGCCTGTACGAGAATCAGGTCTCCGGCGCGGAGCATCGTCAGTCCGGCTTCAATCGCCCGAAACTCGCCCCGCGTCTCGAAAATGTCGGCGACGCGAGTGGCGCCGCTCAGCCCCTTACGCATCAAAGCCACAACTTCACCGTCGGGCCGGCCGCGTGTACACTTGTCTTCGTAAATGATGACCCTGTCGAAACCATTACCGATGATTTCGGCCTGGCGGATAATGTCGGAATCCCGACGGTCTCCGGCGGCCGTATAGACGACGAATCGACGGTCGTGAGGAAAACGGCTGATGGCGTCAATCAGCGCGACGAGTGCATCGGCATTGTGGCCATAGTCGACGATGACAGTTGCTCCGCCGAATTCAAACATATTAAATCGCGCCGGCGTCTTCGTCGCATTGTTGACGAAACTCGCCAGTGCCGTACGAATCACTTCGCCTGAAATACCGACGGCCCACGCTGCGGCCACTGCGGCCAGCACGTTCTCGACCTGGAAGCCGATTTTACCATTTTGCGTCAACGGCACGTCGCTAAGTGCCGCGATGCGCCCCTCCCATGCCCCTTCTGCCTGCATGATGAGGTCATTCTGCACGAACACGGCCCGGCCGCCCCGGGCGCGATGCGCACTCAGCAGTGGATGGGCCGCGTTGCGGGCAAAGAAGATGACCGACCCGGCGCAATACGGGGCCATTGCTACGGTCATTGGATCGGCCGCATTCAGCACCGCCGACCCCGAAGGAGCGACGTTTTCAACAATTGTCCGTTTGACGGCGGCGAGTTGTTCGGCCGTCTCGATCCCTCCCAGACCCAGATGATCTCCCTCGCCGATGTTGGTAATCACTGCGACATCGCAGACATCAAACCCCAGCCCTTCTCGCAATACTCCGCCGCGTGCCGTTTCGAGCACGGCCGCATCAACCTGCGGATTGAGCAAAATAGACCGGGCGCTCTTGGGACCGCTGCAATCACCCGTATCAATCCGCCGATCATCGAGATAAATGCCATCAGTGCACGTGATTCCGACGCGATTTCCCAGTGTTCGAAATATGTGCGCAATCAGCCGCGTGGTGGTCGTCTTACCGTTTGTTCCTGAAACGGCGACGACGGGAATTCGTCCATTATCGCCTTCGGGAAACATGGTGGCGACAATGGCTTCGCCGACGGGCCGCGGTTTTCCTGAAGAGGGTTCGAGGTGCATTCGCAGTCCCGGCGCTGCATTGACTTCGACGACAACGCCCGCCTGTTCCTCCAGCGGCATGCTGACATCGCAACAGACGACGTCGACCCCTGCTATGTCGAGCCCCACGACACGCGCGGCATCGACGGCGCGCGCCGCCACGTCAGGATGAACCTCATCGGTAACATCGGTGGCCGTTCCGCCCGTGCTGAGGTTGGCGTTGCGGCGCAAGACGACCACGGTTCCCGCCGGCACGACCGAATCGGGACCCAGCCCCTGTTCGGTGAGAACCGCCAGGCCGATCGCATCGAGGCGCAGCTTACTGAGTGAAGTGGCGTGATTGTCGCCTCGTCGCGGGTCGGCGTTCACATGTTCGACAAGTTGCTCAATGGAGTGAAGTCCGTCGCCCACGACCAGCGGGGGCTCGCGTCGCGCGACGGCGACGACGGCATCGCCGATGACAAGCAGCCGGTGGTCGCACCCCGGTGCGAACTTTTCGACCATGATCGACGAACCCTCTTGCAGGGCGGCAGCAAAGGCCGTCGATACCTGTTCGCGTGTCGTCAGATTGACCGCGACTCCACGTCCCTGGTTTCCGTACTGCGGCTTGACGACGACTGGCAGCCCGATCTCGCAGGCGACGGCCCACGCCTCTTCGGCGTCGCGTGCCGGCCGGCCCTCGGGAACGGGAACCCCCACGGATTTGAGGAGGCTCTTGGTCAGTTCCTTGTCCTGAGCGATCGATTCGCCGATGGCACTCGTGCGGTCTGTTTCAGCGGCGAGAATACGATGCTGCCGTGAACCCCACCCGAATTGCACGAGGCTTCCCTCGTTCAGTCGCTTGGCCGGAATGCCCCGTGCCAGTGCTGCCCGCACGATTGAGCCTGTGCTGGGCCCCAACCGAATCTGCTGGTCGAGGGTTCGCAGCCTGGCGATCGAAGACGGCATATCGAAAGGTCGATCGTGGATGGCGGCCTCGATGAGAGCGCGGCCGGTTTCGAAAGCATTTCGACCGACCTCTTCTTCGTGGTATTCGACGATGACGTTGTAACAGCCCGCTTCCGGGGCCGGGGAAGTGCGGCTGAATGAGACGGGTACTCCGGCCCGCGTCTGCAGAGCGACGACAACCCGTTCGAGCACCTGCGCCAAAGCGAGCGTGCCCATAGCCGTTTCGTGATTGTCGCCAGCTGCCGCCGTGGGCGGGTACAGCTCGGGGAGCCAGTGCCGAAAGCGGGCTTCGAACCCGGGAATCTCCCGAACGGGAAATTTCATTTCCCCAAGATCGACGACGACCTCCAGCGCGGTGCATTTGGCCCAGATATTTGGCCCGCGCAAGGCGCGTATATTCCTGAACTCCATGGCAGATTCCTCAGTTGTTATCGATGCCCTGAAAGCAACCGCTTTCTTCGGCCGCTTCTCGCAGCATGTGGGCGCGAACGATGTCGAGGGTCGGTTCAATATCTTCATCTTCGGGTTGAAGCACCACAATTTCGCCCGCGGCCACGAGCGACAGTGCCGTTTCGACCGCCTGTCGCTGATCCGAGATTTCCAGTACTTCCACAGTCCGCTTGCCGACGGCCAGCCCCTGTCGAAAGAGCGCTCTGAGCTGCCCCTCTGCCCGGTCTGAAGCCGAATAATCGTCATAGAGAATGACGCGGTCGAACCCCGAACCCAGTAGTTCACCCTGGCGAATGATGTCGACATCGCGGCGGCCGTCTCCAGCCGAGTAAACGATGGTCCGCCGCGTCTCTGAAAACTCGTCGAGCGCCGCCACGAGCGCCGCCAGCGCCGACGTGTTGTGGCAATCGTCAATCACCACGCTGGCCCCGCGAAAATCGAGCACGTTGAACCGTCCTGGGCATTCGTCCATATCGGGCTGAAAGCGTTCGAGTGTCGCGCGAATCGATTCAAAATCGACTTCAAGTGCCCACGCCGCCGCCGCCGCCGCAAGTACATTTTCAATCTGAAATGTTGCGCGGCCGGAATGCGTCAGCGGAACCTTGTCAACCGCCAGCAGCACAGTCTCGCGCGGCCCATCGGAAAAGACGATGGCCCCCCCGCGGACAAATACGGCCCGCTTCCCCTGCGACCGGTGCGACACCATGACCGGGTGTTCACCGTCAACGGCGAACATAATGACCGAACCTGCGCTGAGCGATGCCATATCAGCCACCAGACGATCGTCGGCCTTCAGAACCGCCGTGCCGGTCGGCAGCACGACGTCCACCGGGCTCCGCTTGACGGTAAACATCTCCTCGGGCGTATCGACGTAGGCCAGGCCCAGATGGTCGGCCTCGGCGATATTCGTTACGACCGCTACGTCGCAACGATCGAACCCCAGCCCCTCACGCAAAATACCCCCCCGGCCAGCTTCAAATACTCCCGCCTCGACGAGCGGGTTCAGTAAAACCTTGCGGGCGCTGCGCGGTCCGGAACAGTCGCCCGTTTCAATCGTCCGACCATCGACAAAAATTCCATCGGTGCAAGCCAGGCCCACCACGCGACCCGTGTCACGCAGAATTTGCGCCACGACCCGCGCGACAGTGGTTTTGCCGTTCGTGCCCGTCACACCCACCACGGGAATGCGGCCGTTCTGCCCGTCCGGAAAGAGACTCTCGACGATCGCTTCCCCGACGGGCCGGGGCGTTCCCTCTGAGGGCCGCAAGTGCATGAGCAGTCCCGGGCCGGCATTGACTTCGACAATGACCCCGCCCTGCGTTTCGAGGGGTTGCGAGATATCTTCGACAACGAAGTCGAGTCCGGCCACGTCGAGCCCCACGATCTGCGCCGCCAGCACAGCATGCGCTGCCGTCGTAGGATGCACCTGGTCGGTGACATCGGCCGACAAATTGTCGTTTCGCTGGACGAGAACGCGGGCTCCGCTGGGAGGTATCGACTCTTTCGTATACCCCTGCCGCTCGAGCTGCATGACGACGATTTCGTCGATTTTAATGGGGCTTAAGGGAAAGGCTTCTCCTTCGCCGCGCCGCGGGTCAGAGTTCAGTTGTTCATGGATGAGCTGATCGACCGTTCGCACCCCGTCGCCCACGATCGAGGCCGCTTCGCCGCGGGCGGCGGCGACCAGATGGTCGCCGACCACGAGCAGGCGGTGTTCATTCCCCGGAGCGAATTTTTCGACGATCACGCCGCTCCCTTCGTGCAAGGCGATGTGGTAGGCGGCTTCCACCTGCAATTGCGTCACCAGGTTGGTGAAAACCCCGCGGGCATGATTGGCGTCGCGCGGTTTGACGACTACTGGCAGTCCGATTTCGCAGGCCGCCTCCCAGGCGTCGGCAACATCCTCGACGATTCGCCCTTCGGGAACGGGAATCCCCCCCGACCGCAAAAGGGTCTTGGTCAGCTCTTTATCTTGCGCAATCGATTCGGCAATGGCACTTGTCCGGTCGGTCTCGGCCGTCCAGATACGGCGTTGTTTGACTCCTTGGCCGAGCTGCACCAGACTTCCTGAATTGAGCCGCCGCGCCGGAATGCCCCGCGCTTCGGCCGCCGCGACGATGGCAGCCGTGCTCGGTCCTAGGCACACACGGTCGGCCAAATCCTGAAGCTTGGCGACTTCAACCTGCATGTCGTAAGGACGATCATAAACAGCCGCCAACAGAAGTTCACGCCCGGCAAACAGGCAGGCCCGCGCCAGCTGTTCGTCGCGATAGCGCATGACGACTTTATATACACCCTCTTCAGACGTTTCACGGGCCTTGCCAAACCCGACGGGCGTTCCGGCGAGCGTCTGCAACTCGATCGAAACGTGCTCCAGAATGTGGGCCGGGTACGTTCCGTCACGCAGCCGCTGAAAAAAGCCGCCGCGTTCGCCGATGCTGCATCGATGTTCGATCATCGACGGCAGCCATTCCATGAGCCGATCGTTGAATCCAGGAATCGAATCGGAAGGAGAATCCTTCAATTCCTTGAGATCGACCCAAGCCTCAATGACAGGATATCGCGACCAGATATTGGGGCCGCGGAGCGTCAGAATCTTTCGGAATTCCATAACTTTAGCCGGGGTCGCTGAAATAACGATGGGATCAGCCTGTGAACACTTGAACGGCAGCAACCTCGAACGATATAAACTTCG
>JAYTRB010000174.1:0-4006 GCA_043746425.1 Planctomycetia bacterium | reverse complement strand
GTCAGACAGGTCAACATGGGTCCGGCGGCGGTGGAAGCCACGGGTCGATGGGGGCTGCAGCGAGTGACGTGCAAATGGTGCGAATGGCCGGTCAATACCAGCTAATGCTGCAGGTCCAGGAAATGAACCGACAGGTGGCTGTGGAAACGATGCGCGGCCAGGAACAGTACAACCTTCAGCAACGCCTGCAATACCTGGCCGATATGCAACGACAGGCGGCGTGGCGCGCGGAACTCTATGCGGCGCGGAAGACTCGAACCGCGGATCGCAGGCAGACTGCGTCGATAGCGGCGAACGGCGAATCACCCCTTGTTGTCCGCGAAAGCTCACGTGAAAGCCGGATGCAAGTCGAGCCCGATAACGTTAAACGGCGTCGCGAACGGGCGGTCTGGCGGCGTTGGGCTGACGAATAAAGGGCAAGTGCCACAAATCAGCGATCCTCAGGCTCGCGGTTTCCAGAGCTGACGACGGGACTGAAAGGCGATTCCATCGAAGCCAGGGCCGTACCTCAGGAAGTGCTCGGCGAAAACGGCTCCGCAGTCCGAACGGCTGTAGCGTTCGGTGGCGTCCCGCGTTGAAACAGGCGATTACTGATCAAAAGCAGCGACTTCGCAGCGCGGCAGCCTCCACCTTGAAAGAGCTGAATTCGGCTCACCGCTGGAACTGCCGGCCAGCCCGGGGCGATCAGGCTGGCAGCGTCGGGCTTGCATTGCGATGGGGGGGGCGCAGTTCCAGCATCATATTTTCGTGTCGGGCACTTCGGGGCATTCTTTGTTGATCGTCGGGGGATCGGGAGGGTCGAGGCGGAATTGGTGAACGAGGAGAAACGTGCTGGTGCTGATGGTGCCGGTCTTGGCCTGGTGTGAACGGCGTCGCGTGTGTGCATTCCGCCTGCCGTGGCGCAGTTCCGCACCCAAAGCAACCTGGGCTAACCCGGCAATGCCGGGCGCCCGACACATTCTGCACTATCGCGCTATCTCGCTTGCCTAATTGATCTTGCTGCAAATCGTCTGAACTGGCACACTACGCGACATTGATGGTCTTGAGGCGAAGACTGCTGGCCGGCCCTCCCTTTCCTGAATTTCCCCTTTTCCGAATGCTCCGTTTTCTTGTCAGCCTGATGCTATTGGGTCTGTGCGGCCTGCAATCGGGGTGCGCTTCAGGTCGACCGCCGCTGGCCAGTAATCCCATTTTCGTTCCCGCCACCAACGAAGACGCTGTCTGGGAACGAACGGTCGACGTGGTGCATGACTATTTCGACATAGCCCGCGAGAATCGGATCGTGGCCTCGCAACCGGGCGTCATTGAAACGACCTATCGCATCGGCGCAGGGTTGCTCGAACCCTGGCACCGCGATTCGCACGGCCTCGACAACCGCATTCAGAGCACCCTGCAATCGATTCGGAGAAAGGCGATCGTCAATGTGGCGCCGGCACAGGGGGGGTATCTCATCGGCGTCGACGTCTTCAAGGAAATTGAAGACGTGCCCGGAGGCGCCAACACGACGGCCGGTGGCGCAACGTTCCATCAGGCTAATCCGCTTCGTCGCGATCTCGATCTGGTCGTCGGCCAATCCGCTCCTTCAGGATGGATCGCGCTGGGCCGCGACGAAGTTCTGGAAGGCGAAATGCTCCGCCGTCTGCAACTGGCGTTCAGTCGCTGAAATAGGGCGGCAACTCAACTGGCACTCAGATTGGCTTCCGTCGCAGATCCGGTCAGTGCTCGATCGGACTTGCGGAATTGTCCCAGATCAAGGGGGCGGGCCAGCACCTCCGAAAGCAGGCGCGGCTGCTCTTTGAGCACCACGGGCAAGCTCACGATAAACCGGCTTCCCTTTCCCAATTCGCTCGACAGCGAAACCTCTCCGCCGAGCAGCTTCGACAGCTCGCGGACAATCGACAGCCCCAGCCCGGTGCCGGCGTATTCGCGGGTGAGAGTGCTTTGACGGCTCCCTGGCGTGGTATTCCCCTGTCTGAATTTTTCAAAAATCGTCTCCTGGTCTTCGAGCGGAATCCCCACGCCGGTATCTTCGACAACCAGCTCAAACGTCGCTTCGTCGCGAAGGTTGGCGTTGAGCTGCACGCGCCCTCCTTCGGGAGTGAATTTGACCGCGTTCGAGAGCAGGTTGTAAAGCACCTGCTGGATCTTGCCGGTGTCCTGCACGAGCAGCGGCAGGCGCGGATCGACCTCGCAGACCAGCTCAATGTTGCGGCGATCGGCGAGTGGCTTCATCATTCCTGCCAGGCGCTCGACCAGATCACCGATTGAGAATTCGACGAGGTGCAGATCCATCTTGCCGGCTTCGATCTTCGCCAGATCGAGGATGTCGTTGACGAGGGTCAGCAGATCTTTGCCCGAGGACTGTATGTTTTTGACGTACCGCTGCTGTTTTTCGGTCAGGTTGTCGGCTCCGGCCAGGACGTCGCTGAACCCCAGAATGCTGTTCAGCGGCGTACGCAATTCGTGTGTCATGGTGGCCATGAATTCGTTCTTTATGTTGTTCAGCTCGAACAATTGCATGTTAGCCTGCGCCAGTTCGTCGACTTTATTGTCGAGCGCACTGTTTACCTGCCGCAGTTCCTCTTGCACGGCAACCAGATGCCGCAGCATTCGGTTGTAGGCCTGGCTCAGCTCTTCAAATTCGTCGCCGGTGCGGATGTCGGCCCGGCGGTCGAGGTTGCCGCGCGAGATCGCGTCGCTGACTTCCTTCAAGTGCAGCACCGGTTTGACAATGACATAGCGGGCGATGCTGAACGTTGCGGCCATCGCCAGAAAGGTCGTCACGATGGCGGTGGCCAACAGGATGGCATTGTTCCAAGCCAGCGCTTTATCGGTGGGCGCCATGGGAAAAACGACCTTAGCCATGCCGATCAAGCCATTCTTGGTGGGCGCACCATCCTCCTGGTGGTAGTGACACGTCAGGCACGAATTCGAGGCGCGAACTGCGCCGTAGTATTGAAATTCACGCTTTCCATCGACAACCACTGTCTGCGTCCATTCGGGTTTTCCCTTTGCCAGCAGTTGCAGGGCATCGTAGTCTGCCGGGTCGCTGGGGCTCTTCTGAGGATCGTCGGAGGTGGGTTTCAACAGATCCCACCGGTAGTCGGCCAGGTCGACTGGCTGCAATTCTTTGGACATGGCGTCGATGAGAGGAATAAAGTCGCGGCCGACCTCGGTTTCTCTCTCAGACCATTCCCAATGTTTCTTGAGAATGATCGGCATGACCATCATTCGGCCCGTGATCTTATTCTGATCGTCGACCAGTCGCGCTGTCAGCTGTCCGTAAAAAGAAAAACTTCCGGTGATCAGAATCAGCAGGCCTCCGCCGAACAGGAAGCGGCACTTCCGTTCGAGGCTCGTTTCCCCCATCAGGCGTTTGAAGGTGCGGTACGACATGCTGTTCTATCATACCCGTCTCCGCCGTCCGCTGGAAACGACGATGCGACAAATCCGATCGAGCGTTGCCGCTCGTGTTCAGCTGGCCGCGGCGTAGCGATCGGTGCAGAGTCTGTAGGAAGGCATCGTCGTGAGCCAGTCCACCAGAGCAATCATGGCAGCGAAAAGCGACGCAAACAGGCGGGTGTGTGCCCAAACTTCCTGGCAGACTTAAGATCGTTTGGCCGCAAGAGTTGTCCAATAACTGTTCCCTGGATCGCCGTCTTGCAGGTTTGCCCCGCCTTGCAGACCGCTGATTCACGAGAGCAACCAGCGGCCGTACCACTTCATCCACGGCTACGTCCAATACCTCGCACAGCAATTGGGCCCGCGCATTTCCGTCACGAAGTTCTGCGGTGACATTCATTCTCGCCCGCAGAACAGGCCGCGCCGCTGGCTTTAGCGCTGGGTGGCACAGCCAAAGCGGCGCAAGCCGGCTCGCGGCTCTTTACGAAAACGACGTTCGACAGTCTTGGCCGAGAAGCCGTCCAATACATCGGCTACGGCGCCGACGTCAATTGCGCCGCGATTTTCTCGGTCGCCAGCAACGCCATTCAAATGACCGTTCGCC
>JAYTRB010000173.1:0-1934 GCA_043746425.1 Planctomycetia bacterium | reverse complement strand
GTTTTCACATTGTCGACGTAATATTTGTGGTTGTTCCACTTTTTATCGATCTGCTCGGGCGTGAACAGGTGCGCGGTGTCGTAGCGGGTCACCGTTCGGGGGTCTTCTTTGGAAAGGTCAAAAGCCCCAGACACGCCGCCGATGATCGTGCCGAAAGCCTGTTCGCGCATCCGATTGAGTCCGTCGAGCTTGTCGGCCGAATCGAGCGAAAAGCGAACCCGATCGAGCTCCCGGAGCAGCGTGCGGCGGTCTCCCAGCCGGTCGACGGGTATCGAAAGCTGCATATCGCGCTGCAGATCGCCCCCTGCCCCCGGAACAAACGGAGCGTACGCGCTTCCCAGTGCGCCGGTCGATTCAAAATTGCCGAAATTCTTTTGCGCCGGCTCGCGGGCAGCGTCGGCTGCCTGTGGAAAAAGGGCCGCATTGGTGGGCATTCCGGTGACGGGGTGATTGGTGCCCGCCAGCCGCGAATAGAGCGTTCCTAAATTCGCGCCTCCGGTATCGCGGCCCACGATCGGCTTGATGTCATGATTGGCATCGCCTGTCGTAAATGAGCGAACGATCGTCAGCTTGTCGGCCACCGCCGCCAGTTTCGAAAACGTGCTGCCGAACGTGACTCCCGGAATCTTTGTCGCGATCTCACCCGTGGCACAGCGAATTCCGTCGGGGGCCGTCATCTTGGGGTCGAACGTCTCGATCTGGCTTGGTCCGCCGTGCAAAAAGAGAAAGATGACTGATTTTCCGGTGGTCAGCCGGCCCGTAGCAGAAAGTCCCTGAGTCGAAAGGAATTCCGGCAGCGACAGACCCCCCAGTGCCAGGCTGCCAACGCGCAAGAAATCTCGGCGACCGTAACAGGGGGCAGGCGTGGTCAATTTCAGCATGGGAAGGGCTTTAAGAAGCAGCCGCGGAAAATAAACTCCGCAATTGAAATTCGTCCATGACCTTGTCGCGATACTGTGTCTCTTTTATATCACTGCCGGCGCCCGATTGCAGCTGTCTCGTCGCCCGCTTACAATAGTCTGATGAGCGATGAACTCTGGTACAAGTCCGGTTTACAGTTCAAGTGTACGCAGTGCGGCAATTGCTGCTCTGGGCCAGAAGGCTTCGTCTGGGTCAACGAAGAAGAGATGCAGCAGATCGCAACCTTCATCGGCAAGCCGATCGGCGAAGCAAAGCTTGAGCACGCGCGGCCGGTTGGCCGACGCACGAGCCTCAAGGAATTCGCCAACGGCGACTGCACCTTTTTTGATCCGGAGAAGCGGGGGTGTACGATCTACCCGGTTCGTCCGCGCCAATGCCGGACCTGGCCTTTCTGGAACTCGAACCTCGAGAGTCCCGAAACGTGGCAGGAAGTGCAAGAGACTTGTCCCGGAGCGGGGAAGGGGAATTTCTTCAGCCTTGAAGAGATTGAAGCTCAGGCAGCGGTCATTCGAATATGACCCCCGCGTCGACCGCAATGCGCGCGGGGCTGCTGGCGATTTACAACGACTTGGCAGCAGACGTCGCCGATGCAGCCCCAGTCTGCGAATTGAGCGGCCGCTGCTGCCGCTTCAAGGAATACGGGCACACTCTCTTTATCTCTCGGCCAGAAGCCGAGTTGCTGCTCGAGCAGGCGCTTCCTGAAAATGCCTCGCTCGACGAAGCCGGCTGCCCCTATCAGGTGAACAGCCTGTGCGTGGCCCGCGAAGGGCGGCCGCTGGGGTGCCGCATTTATTATTGCGACCCCAGGTACGCCGGCGTCGGCGAGGCCCTCTCTGAACGTTACATCGCACGGCTCAAGCAGTTACACGAATCGACCGGCCTGCCGTGGGATTATCGACCATTGCATCATTTTCTGAAAGAGGCTGATGGTGGGCCCACGATGTTGCCGATCTCATTGTAGGGATTGCGCAAAGATTGCTGAAATGCCCGGTTGGGCAGGAAGCGGCTGCCAG
>JAYTRB010000172.1:0-8912 GCA_043746425.1 Planctomycetia bacterium | reverse complement strand
CCACGGGCGCAAAACCACCAGGCCGTCGAGGCCCGACAGGTGTTGGGCAGAGACAGCGAGCGAGTAAAAACGCTGCCAATAGTTACTGTCTTGGGACTGTGGTGCGTGGTCGCGGATAAAATCGTATTGAATGTGGGAATTGGCGTCGAGCAGCTTCAGCGGCAGGCCGCCGTATGCGTCGCCGCCCTGTTCGTTGAGGAAATCTCCGGTGAGTGCCAGGCGGAATTTGCGCACAGGGGCTCGGGCGTTCGCGGGTCGAGAATTCGGGAAGGGCCGCCGCGCGGCCACGGTCTCTTATCCTGTCCTCCCGCGTAGTGACTTTCAACCGTAAACCCAACGGGGGGCATGTGCCACCCCGCTCATTTGTCCGATCTTTCGCACGAAGGTGCTACCGGTTGTAACTGACGGGAGGCGGTACCGGAGCGGGGACGGGGGCCGACGAGGATCCCGCCGAGGGAACCCAGCCTTGCGCCGCGCGTTCGGAGGGCGCGATCGGGGTCACAGTAGAACCCGGCGCCATGACGGGCTCATTTCCCACCGGACGTGTGGTGGTCGACTGAATCGTCCACCCATCGGCGGGATTAAAGGGCAAACCACCGTAATTCTGGGTCGATGAACCACAGTTCCCCGAGGCACAACCACCACCCATCGTCGCCCCCTGCCCGCAATTGCCACTGGCACATCCGCCGCCCATCATCTCGCCGCTGCCCATATAGGGCGCCGCGGGAGTGGCAGACTGTTGCGAATGACCGGCGCCGCAATCGCAGCATGAGTCGCAACAATCTCCGCCGCCGGTGGCATCGTCGAACTCGCCGTAGCCGTCTTGCCGGCTGGCTTTGTCGGCTTTGTCACCGCGGCGGTGTTTGTGCCGACCCCGTCCATGCTCGTGATCGCAAGAGCACGAATCATCTCGATCGTGATATCGCGAGTAGTAAGAGTGGCAGCAACCTGTCGTCCAGGCGACGGTACATAACCCCAACACCAACAGGGAGATCCGTTTCATGAGTCGGCTCATTTCCAGCGAGGCAATCCGTGATATTCCCATTGGAAATATCGACAGAATCAATACCTCACTTGAATTCGTCAAATACTGCCCAGTCGGTACAGCCCGACTCGGCACATATTTGGCAGCCTGTTGAAAACGGGACGGCCTCAGAGCGACGGGCAATTCATTCAGCGACAACTCATGTCGGCGACGTGGCTGTCGAGTCTTGCAATGCCCCGGCGGACGGCTGCCGTTCGGGGCATGCTTTCATCGCTGCGACAGATTGACATCAGGCGACCGAATTCAAACCTTATCGCTTCACCGGGTGGCCAGTGGCTGTGTCGAACGCAGGTAGGCGAACAGGTCGCGCACCTGCTGCTCGCTGAAATCCTTCAGGACCCCCTCGGGCATCAGCGATTTCGGGCTGGCCGACATTTCCTCGATGTCGGTTCGCGGAATGACCACGGTCTGGCCATCGCTCCCCCGCACGACGACGACGCGGGCATCCTGTTCGGCGATGAAGCCGGTCAACGTGCGACCGTCATTTGTGATCACAACATAACTCTCGAAGCCCTCGCGGATCTGAGCGCTCGGGTTGACGACGTTGACGAGAATCGTGTGCGCGTCATCCCGTTTGTAGCTCGTCAGATCGGGACCAATTCGCCCCCCCTCACCGAACAGCACATGGCACTTTCCGCAGCTGTTGAGATACAGCTTTCGACCGCTGTACGGGTTTCCGGTGCCGACCGCGATGACCCTCTTGAGCTTCTCGACCTGGGCCAGCATTTCAGCGGTGGTCGCCCCTTTCACACCTCCGAAATGTTTCTGCACCAGGGCCGCGATCTGTTCGTCACGTTGAAAGAGGATCCGCTGCACGACCTCGATCGGCACCGTCTGTGGCGGCACTGTCCCGGCATCAATTGCAGCCAGCAGTGACCTGGCCCAGGCCTTGCGGCTCGCCAGCAGGTTCAATGCGACCAATTGCGCGTCGTCTGAAAGGCTCGCCAGTCGATCGATCACGGCCATTCCAATCTGCGGATCTTCGTACGACTGCAGGGCCCCCAGCGCCGCGCTTTGCAGGTCGCCGTCCGGCGTCGATTTCAAAACGCTGAGCAGCACCGCCAGCCCCAGCTTGGGGTGAATCTCGCCGAGAATCTGCAAATACTTGAGGCGCTCTGTCTTTGCGGCCTTCTCGTCGGCGACGAACTTCAGCGATTCGTCAAGCGCGGCCGCGTCTCCCTGACGAAGTCGAAGTGCGAGCGAACCGCCGCCAACCTTCGCAATGGCAGCTATCAGTTCGTCGGGCAGGCCGGTCAGTGACCGTCCCTCATAGGCCTTCTCGAACCCCGCCAGCAGCAACTTCGCCGCGGGCGCATCAGGGACTTCGCGCAACAGCTTGGCGCAGGCCAGCAGATCCTTTTGCGTTCCGGCCGACGCAAATCGCCGCATCAACCGCTCCATCAGATGTTCGCGGACCAGCTGATGCTTCCATATTGACGGGCCGCCGAACAGCGACACGACGGCGTCGCGATCGCTGCCGGCTTTGGCCTCGATGGCCCACCACAAAAGAAGCGGAATGTGAATGTCGGCCGCGTCTTCATCGTGTGAGAGCATCTGTTCCACGATCGGCATCGCGTCGCGTGCAGGGAGCCGGCCCAGAGAGCTTGCCAATTGACTGCGCACTTCGGGGTGAAGTTCCTTCACCGCGAGAGTTTTCAGCTTGTCGGCGATCTGGCTCGATATCGACTTCTCGTCACACAAAAGCCGCACCGTCCACAGCCGCACGTAGGGGTTCGTATGCCCCAGCATCTGCAGCGCGACGTCCTCTTTCAAGCCGTCGAGTTGGTTCAGGGCCCACAAGAGCGTCACGGCCGAATCGTCGGTCGCAGTCTCAAGTCGCTGCAGCAATTTCGGAACGGCATCGGGCGTCTTCCGCCACGACAGCACCAGGAGCGCCGTTTGACGAAACCAGCGATTCGGTTTTTGCAGTCGGTCGATCAGTTCGCCCGTCGTCGCGGTCGCCAGGTTGAAAGGCCGTAGTGGCGTTCCTCCTTTACCTTTAAGTCGCCAGACACGCCCGTGCTCGCGGTCGATGCGCCCCTGGTAGTGGCTGGCGTGGTCGATGCGCTGTTCATAGAGGTCGCACACGTAAATCGCCCCGTCGGGGCCGAATTGAATATCGACCGGGCGAAACCACGTGTCTTTCGTCGTCAGGGGATGATCGAGATCTTTGGTTTTGAGCGACGAACGGTCGGGCGACATTTCACTGCGAACAACCTGGCCCTGCAGCGGCCCGACAGCGAACAGATTTCCGTGATATTTTTCCGGAAGCGCCGAATCCGCAGGGCTCGCGCCTCCTTCGTAGATGATGAACGTGTGTGTGAACCTGGGGACGTTGGCGTGCGTCATGTTTTCAAAGAATCCAAACGCATACGGATTCGACAGCGCCCCATGCTTTTCAAAACCCTTCCGGTAATACCCACCCTGGACGTAATGGAACCCACGGGTGTTGCCTCCATTGTGGCCCGAATAAATGCGACCGTGGGCGTCGATTTCGACGCCGAACGTGTTCCCACCCCCCTCGGCGAAGATCTCATACCGCTGCGTGGGCGGATGATACCGCCAAATGCACTGACCGAGCGAATGGACAGCCGTTAAATCTCCTGGTCGGCGAATGTCGCCCGTGACAGTGCTGCCCTGCGCACCGTACAACCATCCGTCGGGGCCCCACCGCAGGCTGTTGGCAATCGAGTGCGAGTCCTCCATTCCGAAGCCTTCGAGATGCACCTGGGGCGGCCCATCGGGAACATCATCGTGATTCCGGTCGGGATACAAAAGCAGGTACGGCGGTTGCAGAACCCACAGCCCGTCTTTGTCGAACGCAAACGAAGACGTCAAGCTAAGCCCCTCCACAAACGTGCCATGCTTATCGAAAGTGCCGTCACCGTCGGTGTCTTCATGGAACGTAATCCGATCGAGCCCCGGGAAATGGTTGGGAGGGGGCAACGGTGTCTTGTCGTAAACCGAGCGCAGAAATTTGTCGCGGCTGACCATCTTCAGGCCGGCCGGGTCAGGATACTGTATAAATTGATTCACCCACAATCGGCCGCGCGGATCCCACTTGATGCTCAGCGGCTGTCGCACCTCGGGCTCGCTCAGCGCGAGCTCAATTTCCAGATCGTCGGCAATTGTGAATTGCCCGAGCGCGTCAGCCGGCGACTGCGGCCCGGCGTCGTCCAGGCGTTTCAGCTTCTGCGCGACTTCGGTCGCGTCGTCCAGACGCGAGAAGAGTGTCGCACCGTCGGGAGGCTTGTCGCCTTCGAATTTCGCCCAGGCCGTGTTGTCGCCGGATCGGAACTGCCAGCTGCCCTCCATTCGCACCGCCTGCATCGCGCCGAATAGAACAGGCGCCGCAACGTTGAAACCACTGCGGCCTTCCTCGTTATAAATGCGAATGGCAATAACATTAAGGCCATCATGGCGCACGGCGTCGGCCGGCACAAAAAACCGGTCGGCTCCCCCCAGGCCGCTGCGGAAGAACGGTGGAAATTCCCCCGCCCCGCCAATTTTTTTGCCATTGAAGTAGACCTCGTGAGCCGCGTCAGTCGGCTCGACAAACAGTTCCAGTTCCTTCCCCTTCCACGCCTGCGGTGTTTTCACAAACCCGCGGTACCACGACAGGTTGTCGTGCCCGGTAGGCGGATCCTTCCAGATTTCGGGCACCTTGACGGTCTTCCAGTCTGCTGCCGGCTGAGCCGAAACGCGCGCTGTGGCGAACGGCAATGCGATGGCACAGGCCAGAAGCATGTTGAAAATTCGGCGCAGAGGCTGGCATGCAATGCACATGAGGCAGGTTCCGTCAGGCAGGAGCGAGTCGCTTCTTTGCGCCGCGCCGATTTTGGGAGTGACTTTCATCAAGTGTAACGTATCCGTGGTTCAATCCAAAATCCAGGACGTCAAACGCAGTCATGCCGATCGCACCCCCCGCACCTGGGCTGCATTGGAGCTGCCGGGGCGATTCCTCGGCGGCGTAACACAAGCCACCCCGCCGCTGGCGGCTACCCCTCAACTCGCCGGGCGTTCGACGATCGAGCGCGTCGGGTCGACCAGCAGCCAGATGCCGGCGCCGGTTAAGAGAAGCAGTCCTACGCCGAAAAAGACAGGGTTCCAGCGATCGAGCGGCGCAGTTCCCAGGTTTTCGCGGGAAGTCAGAAATGAGCCCACCAGGGACGTGGTCACGATCACTCCCAGGCCCCCCATGGAATTCATCAACCCCCACATGGCAGCCCCATGTTTGCCGCTGACTTCGGCGACCACTGTCCACCATGTCGGCACGGCAAGCTGTACGAAGAAGCCGGCTGAGGCATTGCACAAGGTGGCGACCAGGGCTGATTCGGAGTGCGGCACTGCCAGCATCGAGACGGCGGCCAGAAAAAGCGATCCTCCTCCTACAAGCCGGCGCCGCCATTTGAGATTGGTGGTGCGTTTGTTGAGGGTGTCGACGAGCAGACCTCCGAGCAGGCAGCCGGCCGCTCCGCCAATCATCATTCCCGCCGTCAACCAGCCGGCAGATTTCAGCGTTTCGCTGTGGGTTTCTTTCAGATAAGTCGGAAACCACTGAAACTGCGTGTAGAACAGTGTGGCCGCCGACATCATGATGGCCCCCAGAAACCACATGTTGGGGCTGGTGATGACGATTTTCCAGGGAATCGAATCGCCGGCGTCCTGTTCGCCGGGCACCGACTTCCCGGCAGCGATGAGTTCGGCTTCAGACGCATTGCACTGTGGATGTGCTGCCGGTGTGTCGACGAACCACCAGTAAAACGCGGCAGACCAGACAACGCCCACAGCTCCGAACACGGCAAATGTCCAGCGCCAGCCAATCCATCCGATCAGATACCCGGCGATAATGGGAGCCACGGCCCCTCCCAGCAACGACACAGTGGTCACGACGCCGCGCGCTTTTCCCAAATCGCGCAGCGGAAACCACTTGGTGATTACCAGCGCCACATTGGGGTACGCGCCAGCTTCTCCGGCGCCAAAGAGAAACCGGACCGCGATCAGCGAGATTAACCCCCCCGTCGCGCCGGTCAGCGCTGTAAACGCCGACCACCATAGTACGACGCGAGTGATTACTCCGCGTGAACCGAACCGATCGCCCCAATGTCCCGTGGGAACTTCAAAGAGACAATAAGCGAGGGTGAAGGCATTGAACACCCAGCTCATTTGTTCCTTCGTCAGTTGCAGATCGTTGCTGATCGATTCCTGGGCCTGGCCGATGCACACCCGATCGACATACAACAACAGCGCCAGCGTGGACAAGCAAAACAAAACCCCCCAGCGCACCGATGTCGGGCGGCCTGAGGCAAGAACCTGACCCGTGGTTGTGGATTTTGTCGTCATGCAGCCTCAAAGTGATGAACCGGCAGCTTTCTTCAATTCTAATCAATTCGGCGACAGATCAACGATTATGGCAAGGTCGCCCAAAGCAGTCACTGAATGGATCAGAAAATGCGGTCAGGGGTCTTGCAGAAATGTGCTATTCCCGATGATTTCGAAAACGCGTTGAAATTTAATCCTCGTTTAAACCCAGCGACTATGCCGACCCTCGCAAGGCGGCGGCCCATTGGCTGGTCAGCAGATCTTCGTTGCGAGCTTGAAGGACGTATTGCCGATTGGCCATTCGGCGATCGACTGAATGAACCCACTCAGACAGGACCTGTTCGATGCACTCCGCCAGATCAGAGAAGTCGGGCCGGCAGGGCACGTAATGCCGGTCGTCGAGGGGAAGCAGCGAATCGATGAAGTCGGTGCGAGGTTTGATTAACACGCAGCCCGCCAGGAGGGCCTCGTAATCGCGATAACACGTTTCTCCCCACCCCCAGGGAGAAACGCAGATACGCGATTGTTGCATGAGCTGCCGGTAAGTTTGGTCGGTGAAGACGCGGCCCCGGCCCAGCACAATGCGATACTGGGGCAGCTTCCGCAGTTCGCGCAACGCCTGCAGTCGATGCCATTTGATCACCGGGCACAGGTAATCGACGCTGACCGAGCAATACGCGTCGATCGGCCGATGCGACCAATCGTCAATTGGCCCGCTGGCAAGCTGAGCGCACTGATCGAACGCCCAATATCCAGCCCCGAGGCGGAGTTTGGCAAAGGCGCCTTCTGTGAGTGGTGGAACAGAATTATGCCGTCCCAGTGGCAGGGCCGCGACTCCGGTTTCGCCGATCAGCCGCGCGTGCAGACTCTCGGCCGTCAGGGACGAATTATAAGCCTCAAGGCTGTTGTACCGCGAGATCTTGATGAGCCCCAAAAGGTTGGGCGATTCGAGCCAGCGACGGGCGATTTCTTCTTGCGGAAGGAAACGCCACCACAGAAACGCGCCGTCGGCCCGATCGAGCATTACGGTCGGCCGATCAGTCGCCACCGGTCCCCGGTCACTGTCGGCGAAAACGAAGTCGCCGCGCGTCGCACTGAATTCGATGCCGTAATCTCGCAGCCGTTCGTGGATGCCAGCCAGGGGCATGAGATATTCGTCGTGAACGGCCAGCGCTTGTGCGAAATCAACATCGGTCAGAAATCGAAGCATTATGCGCGGGCCTGCCGCCACAGGTTCGTCAAGAGGTGTTCATAGTCCCGCGCCATTCGCGACGCGTATCCGAAACGTTCGGCCTGGCGCCTCCCCTCGTCGGCGATAGCGTTCCGCCAGCGTGGGTAATCTACCAGGAGCCGCAGTCCGGCGGCCAACCCCGAAGGGCTGCCATCGAAGAGCAGCCCTGTGACCCGATCTCTCAACAATTCGTGAGCCGCACCGACCGGCGTCGACACGATCGGACAGCCGCTGAGCATGCCTTCAAGCATGACCAGCGAGCAGCCCTCCTGGTTTGACGCCAGACACACGGCGTCGCAGGCAGAATACAGATCGCCCATCACGCCGTCGGCAGAAGTGAAGGTGTGCCGCGCCGGCAGAAACCGCGCGGCCAGCGTTCGCAGCTCAGGTTCGAGGTGCCCTTGCCCCACGACCAGCAGTTTGACGTGGGCGGGGAGTTGAGCGACCGCTTCGATGATTGTGTGAATTCGCTTTTCGTTCGCCAGGCGTCCAAAGAAGGCCACGATGAAATCCTGCTCGCAGAAATGCAGGGCGGCGCGGGCCTTCTCGCGGGAATGAGCCCGCGCCAGCCGGCGACCGTCGATCCCATTATAAATGACCGTCGTCGGAACATCGGTGCAAACTCGACGATGGACGCGATGACTTACGGCCACGGCATGATCGATGCAGGTGCGGCTTCGTTCAAGAAAAAACCGATTCCAGGGGCCATCGCCGTGTACAATCTGCACTGACAGCGGACGCGGACGGCCACCCAGATACCGATCGAGCTCGACTCCCCAGCTGAGGACCACATCGGCTTCGTCCGCGGCTTCCTGAATACTCTCGGCGCCGCCCACTTCGACGACGACGCCGCTGGCCACCAGTTCGTGAATGTACGCCGCATCGGCCCCCGCGCCGTTTATCGCAATGTACCGCGAAAATTGCAAGACGCGGGGATCTGTGGCCTGCACCAGGTCGATCAGCGATTGCTCTGCGCCGCCGCGTGCGAGACTTGGCCCGATATGCACCACGTTAAGGGGTCGATCGGGTGGTGTTTTGTACTCCGCGAAATAGGGCAATGCCGCCTGGGCGGGTCTCAGATTGGTGGCGTGGAATGGCAACTGTGAGTCGCCCTCCGAAAGTGAAATCGGAAAGGTGTAATAGGGTGGAAATGCCTGATTCAACTCTTGATTCAGATTCGTTTCGAAATAATAGATGGGCCAAGATTGCCCCAGACCTGCGCAATCTGTCGCCCCTTGGCGCTCGTCGTCGGTTTCAAAAGGATCGTCGCACACTTCAAAAGGACGATATCCGCCATTGTACTCGTACTCGGCC
>JAYTRB010000171.1:0-9720 GCA_043746425.1 Planctomycetia bacterium | reverse complement strand
TGCTCAGTTTGACATTGACAAATCGGCTGATTTCGCATAATTCACGCGCTCATTTTTCACCACGACAAACGCGATTCGCATTTTTTGGTCGTGCCATGTGGCATCTGACGTCTTATTTTTTGGATCAGCTCGTTTTGAATTCTCAGTTAAGCAGAACGAATGCAAGGGAGCACACGCGGAATGAGCGGGGGCGACAAGTTTCTGGCGATCTTTGCGCTGGCACTGATGGTGTCGGGGTGTGTGAACATGCACCCCACGCGGTCTGGTTTTCTGGCCGACTACTCGCAACTGGTGCCCATCGACAGGAAGGCTAGAGTTCGCCTCAAGCCCCTGGATGCAGGTGCGCTAGACACTGTCGACTCGTTCTATATCGAGCCTGTGCAATGGCTGGCAGATGATCTCGGACAGCCAGCCAGCAATGCCAGAAATGAAGAAAGTATCCGGGATTCGCTGCAGGCTGCGTTGGCCAAAGAACTGGGCAGTATCCGCACGGTTGTGGACGAAATCGGGCCCAATACGGCGGTGGTCAGGGCTGCAGTGACGGGAGTACAGGAATCGAAACCGCTCGAGAACATTTTACTCATGAGTCAGATTCTGGGGCCGTTTTTCAATGGCGGCGCAGTGGTGGAAATTGAAGTGATCGGCCCACAGGGAACCCAAATCGTTGCCGAGTCGGCCGCCTACAAAGCGCGCGACTGGGAAATCGTCGGCTATTTTTGGAGGCCCAAGCACGCCGAAAGCGCCATGCGCCGGGCGGCAAGACAGATCTCGTCCGCATTGACGAACACCGCGACAGATGCGTCAGATTGATTCGATGCGTAAGGGAAGAATTCTTAAATCCATCGATAAAATGACGCGCGGCGGTTAATATCGGGGAACCTCTGGTGATCAACGGGGTTTATAATCAGCAGAGTTGGCTTCTCGCCCTGTATGGAATCTGAAAGACGGGTTGGGAAACCCAACCTCCGTTTCCATCGTATCGCAGCCCTCTGTCGATATCTCTTATGCGACCCACTACCGTCGGCGATCCGACTTCCGCGCCTGGGCACCTCCTTCCCTGGCTGACGGTTTTATTTGTGGGCAGCGGCTGCGCTGCGCTCATTTACGAAATCGTCTGGTTTCAGATGCTGCAACTCGTGATCGGTTCGTCCGCCGTGTCTCTTGGTGTTCTTCTGGGAACGTTTATGGGAGGAATGTGTCTGGGAAGTCTTTTGTTGCCACGCTGGATCGCCGCTGGGCGAAATCCACTTCGGGTGTATGCCGCGCTTGAGATCGGCATCGGGCTGATCGGAATGACTGTGCTTTTTGGCATGCCGCTGGCGGGAACGCTGTACTCGAACTGGGTGGGGTACGGCATTGCGGGAACGCTCTTGCGAGGGGTAGTCGCCGCGGTGTGCCTTTTACCGCCGACACTCCTGATGGGGGCGACGCTGCCGGCGATCGCTCGGGCGGTTGACACAACCCGCCAAGGGGTGTCGTGGCTGGGGTTCTTCTACGGCGGAAATTTCGCCGGGGCGGTCTTCGGGTGCCTGTTAGCCGGCTTTTACCTTTTGCGCGTGTACGATCTGGTCGTCGCCACATATGTCGCGGCGAGTATCAATTTCGGGGTGGCGTTTTTCGCTCTGCTGCTTTCGTCGCGCCTGCCAGCCGCGATTCTCGTGGCCGACAAGCGAGACGAGACCATCGCCCGTTTGGTGCCAGGTGGATGGAGAATTTACGTGGTGATTGGCGTGTCGGGCATGTGCGCCCTGGCAGCCGAGGTGATCTGGACGCGGCTGTTGTCGCTGATGCTCGGCGGAACCGTATATACGTTTTCCATTATCCTGGCGGTCTTCCTGGCGGGGCTGGGCCTGGGGAGCAGTATGGGCGCGTGGTTCGGCCGAACGACACTCCGGCCGAGGCTGGCTCTGGGGATTTGTCAGATGCTGCTGACCGTTGCAATCGCGTGGGCCGCCTGGCAGCTCGCGTGCTCGTTACCCTATTGGCCGATCAAGCCCATACTTTCTTCGAGTCCCTGGTTCAATTTTCAGCTCGATCTTTTGCGTTGTCTCTGGTGTATTTTTCCGGCCGCGTGCCTGTGGGGAGCCAGTTTTCCGCTGGCGCTGGCGTCGGTTGCAGAACCAGGAGATGATTCGGGACGACTCGTGGGCCGTGTGTACGCAGCCAACACTGTCGGAGCGATCATTGGCGCGACAGCATTCAGCATCTTGATGATCGGCTGGATCGGAACTCAGCAATCGCAGCGATTGTTGCTGGGGCTGTCGGCACTGTCCGGAATGCTGGCGATCGGGGCCGACTCCGGATTCGCGCATTCATTTGCGCGGCGCGGCGCGGGTGCAGGGGCGATGCTTGGTTCGGCAATATTGGCGTGCTGGCTGGGCTGGAGTCTTCCGGAAGCTCCCGGCGAGTTGATCGCCCATGGACGCAATTTACCGAGCGAGACGGGCCGGGCCAAGATTCTTTACCACGGCGAAGGAATGAATTCGTCTGTCGCGGTATCCATGACGCCAGACGGAGTGCGTAATTTTCACGTCAGCGGCAAGGTCGAGGCTTCGAGCGAACCGCAAGACATGCGCCTGCAAAAGATGCTGGGGCACATTCCGGCACTGCTGCATCCTCATCCGCGCAGCGTGCTGGTTGTCGGATGTGGTGCGGGGGTAACAGCCGGAACGTTCGTCGTCCATCCCGAAGTTGAGCGAATCGTCATCTGCGAGATCGAGCCTTTGATCCCCAAGATCGTGGTGACCTACTTCGGTAAAGAGAATTATGATGTTGTAAACGACAAGCGGGTGGAAATCATCTACGACGACGCGCGGCATTTCATTCTGACGACGCGTGAAAAATTCGATGTCATTACGTCTGACCCGATTCATCCGTGGGTCAAGGGGGCCGCGACGCTGTACACGAAAGAATATTTCGAGCTTTGCCGGAAGCATTTGAATCCTGGAGGAATGCTGTCGCAATGGGTACCGCTCTATGAAAGTAACGCGGAGGCTGTTATGAGCCAGCTGGCGACTCTATTCAGCGTCTTTCCAGAGGCGAGCGTCTGGGGAAACTCGATTGCAGGCAGCGGTTACGATGTCGTCGTGCTGTCTCAGACTGAACCGTTGAAAGTCGATGTCGAAGGGCTTATCGAACGATTGAACCGCGACGATCATCGCGATGTTTCAGAATCACTCAAAGAAGTGGGGCTTGGCTCAGCACTTGATCTGCTTGGGAATTACGCCGGTCAAGCGACAGACCTGGCTCCGTGGTTGAAGGATGCGCTGATCAACCACGACTTGAATCTGCGTTTGCAATACCTGGCAGGAATGGGGCTGAACAACTACAACGAGGCGAAGATCTACGCGCAGATGCTGTCACACCGCAAATTCCCCGAAGCGGTTTTTCTCGCATCCGACAAGAGTCGACAGGCTTTGAAGCGGCGACTCGATCGCGTCAAGTCGGTCGAGTGAACGAAAACAGTTGCCTGGCGAAACACAATCGCGTTAGACAATAATCACGGCTGCCCTGCGACGTTTCACTTCTTGTCGATTTTGCGAGGCGTCCCTTGCAAAAATCACCTGGCGCTCTGACGGCTTCTTAATCAATTACGCAGGCACTACGGGCCGAAACGGCCGACGGCTTGCTTCTCCCTTTTGGACGATGACGGCCGAATTCTGCGGAATCGGCACCCAGGCTGCCGCCTTGTCTCCCACCGGTTCAGAAACAATAACACGCGTCTCGAGCGAGATGCGGCCATGCAAAGTCGGATCGAGCCGGTGCAGTTCCTCGCGATCACGTGAATGAAAAAGTGATGGCGCATCGCCATCTGACGCGTACCGCACAACGTAAATCCGTTTCCCGTCGCTGACGCCCAGAGTCATCCACAAGCATTCGGCAATCCCGTGGTCATGGCCGGTCTTTTCCACGAAACCGGCCATTCGTTCGAGGCCACCCAATGGATCGCCCTCCAGCCCGAACGAGAGGGCCAGGTAAAACATCAGTTCCGAATCAGTCGTTCCTTGAATGCAATTGAACAGCCGCGGGGCAACGGCCAGCATTAAATCCCGGCGAAAACGTTCGACCCCAGCGATTTCGCCGTTGTGCATGAATGTCCAGTGGCCGAACCGGAAGGGATGGCAATTCGTCTCTTGCACAGCGGCCTGCGACGCCGCGCGCACATGTGCGAGAAACAGCGGTGCCTCGATATGCGCCGCAAGATTTCGCAGATTGGAATCGTTCCATGCCGGACGGACGCTGCGGAAGAGTCCGGGTTCCGGATGCTTTCCGTACCAGGCAACGCCGAAGCCGTCGCCGTTTGTGGGCGAATCTGTCGACCGCGAACTCATGCTTTGGTCGATCAGCGAATGCTGCGCGTTGAACAGCAGCGCTTCGATGGGAATCGAAGATCCGGTATAGGCCAGCCAGCGGCACATGAAGTCTTCCTTTCAGCGAAGGCCGGCCGCAAGTTAAGAAGAAACACCTTGCTGTTTGAAGAACTCCAACATTCGCTTCCAGGCATCGTCGGCCGCCTCTTTACGATAGGTGTCACGGTAATCGGCATAAAAGCCGTGCGGCGTATCGGGATAGAGAATAATTTCGGCGGACTTTTTTGCGTCTTTGAGGGCGGTCTTCATTTTTTCGACGGTCTCGACGGGTATCATCCGATCGTCTGCACCGTAGAGCCCAAGCACGGGAGCGTTTAACGAGCTGACAACATCGAGCGGGTGTCGGGGATGAAGCTCGTTCTTTTCACCGCTCAGGCGACCGTACCACGCGGCACCAGCCTTAAGCATTTTGTTATGTGCCGCGTACAGCCATACCATTCTTCCGCCCCAGCAGAAGCCGGTCATGGCCAGCTTCTCGACGTTTCCCTTGCCCGACTTTTTCGCAAATGCAACAGTCGCGTCCAAGTCGGACATCACCTGCTCGTCGGGAACTGTGCCGACAATCTTTAAAATCTCCTGGAAATCTTTCAGCTGCGACACATCGCCCTGGCGCGCGTAGAGTTCAGGAGCGACGGCAAAAAATCCAAGTTTGGCCAATCGGCGGCAAATGTCTTTAATGTGCTCATGAACGCCGAAGATCTCCTGCACAACCAGGACAACCGGGAACGGCCCGGTGCCAGCAGGCATCGCGCGATAGCCCGGGATCTCGCCCCCTTTGACCGGAATCTTCACTTCCCCAGCTTCGAGCCCCTTCGTGTCGGTCGTAATCGTTTCCGCTGAAACCGGCTGAACTGCTAACGCAAAGCCGGCCGCCAGGGTGGTTACGACGAACTCGCGGCGTGTGAAGTCCGCCTTGGAAATCAAACTCGTGAGATCGGATTGCATGGTTCGTCCTTCTCAAACGGGCATATGTTCAGAAGCAGTACGGAAAAAAAATATCCACGGATTGACCCAAAGAATAGGAACGTGACCTACAGGGAGTCAACCGAGCCTGACGCACTCAGCATTGCGGCCAAGTCACTGGTGCGGCCCGAATGGCGCCTCGTGGGCCGCCGGCGCAAGATTGGGGTCCGTGACAATCGTGCGGTTCCGTTGCGGTCTGGCAGGCGAATCTTCGAGGGTTGGCAGAGGGTTCTCGCGCCGTTTTGCTGTTTGTGGTGGCGTATGGCTTGCGGAACTCTCGCGGGTCGCCGAATGGCCTCGGTCTGGTCGGTCCGGTTGGTCCGGTCTAATGAACACGTCGACCGGAAGTCCGGTGAGAAGGTCGCCTCCGTCCGACAATTCGATGATCACCTCACGCACGCGGATATCAAGCAGTTCTCCTGGTTCATGATGCCGGTGCGATTTGGGGCTGACATACGGCGAACAGCTTTGCACGACGCCTTGAAATGGCTGGTCGGGCCTTCCATCTGCAACGACAACAGCTTGTTGCCCGACGGTGACATTCAAGGCGTCTAGCTCTTCGACGTAAGCGCGAACGCAAGTTTGAGAGCGATTAACAAGGGTCAATAGTTCGTGGTCGCCATTCGGGCCGACCAATTCCCCGGGTTCGGCAAGAACTCGCAGGATGATGCCCTCGGTGGGAGCCGTCAAAAGCGTCTTTTCGAGCATCAGCCGCTCACGGCGGAGCACCCCCTCGGCCAGTGTGACTTTGGAATCGGCGATTGCCAAATCTTCCTGGCGAACGGGCTCTTCGAGTTCGTCAAGCCGGTTGCGGGCCGCTAATAATTGGGTCAGCGAACGTTCGTATTTGTGACGCGCACGTTCGAGATCTCCGGGCGGGGGTCCCTCAGACTGTGAATTCGGTTTCGTGCGCGCGAGCTGGGCGTCGGCTTCTCGGACGAGCGTCTCGGCAGCCCGGACATTCGCGCGGGCGACTTGAATATTGTCGTGGCTAGCGCCATTGACGAGCCGGTCTCGCTCGGCACGGGCGATTTTGAGCAGCGTCCGGGCCTCGGCGAATTTAAGTTCCCATAGTTCGGGCTCAAGTTGCGCCAACACATCTCCCCGGGCGACGTGGTCGCCGGGTTTGACGAGAACCTCACGAAGCCGTCCGCCAATCTCAAATCGCAGTGAAATTTCTCGCTGCGCTCCCTCAATGGTGCCGCCAGCAAAAATTCTTGCGCTCTCATCATCGATCGCGGCATCCGTTACAGCGATTGCATTCAACGCTCTACTGTTCGATTTGAATCGTTCAGGTCGGGTCAAATAGAAGCCGCCTCCGATCGTGGCGGCGGCGATTGTCAGGGCAAACCATCGCATGTCTCATTCCTCTGGCAAGCGTCTCAGGCAATTGGCGGGCAACGATTGTTCCTGGCCGTCGCATGGTCGTCAAACAACCGGCGTGAATTATGCAGAGTGGCGCCATGACGATACACTTTGCCAAGCCCTATGCATTGAAAAAAAAATCCTCTCATTCGTGATCTTTCACCCCTGCAGAACAACCGCCGGATCGATCAATCGAATTCGAAGGTATGGCAACAGCGATGCTACCAGGCAAATTGCAAACACAAATACGACGGCCAGAGCCACAAGCTGTGGCGGAATCTCTACCGGAGCCAGCGGAGATGACCAAAACCGGCCGATCGCTGCTACGATCACAACCCCCACCACAGAACCCACGGTGGCGATGGTTAGTGATTGCAGCAGAATAACGCGGCACACATGGGCGTCTTCGGCCCCTAGCGCCTTGAGTGTGGCAAATTCACGGACATGGTCGAGGGCCAGGGCGTACAGACTCTGGCCCACCATCATTAACCCCACCAGCAAGCCGAGCAACGTCGAGGCCCCGAACGAAATGCCGATTCCAGTGCGATTCATCCAGTATTCCTGCGAGATTCTGGCAAATTCGACGGGCATGTAAACGGCGGCATCTGGCACCCTTTGCTGTAAAGCCTTCAGCAAGCGAGCATGGTCTTCACCCGGCCGCGCCTTCACGAGGAAAAATGAGCACCATCCAGGAGCGGTATTTGAGAGTCGGCGGGCTGTTTCGAGAGTAGAAAACAGATAGGGCATCGTGATGAATCCGGTAATGCCGCTGGTTCGAGCGACGATCTTGGCGCGGTGCCCATTGACTTCCAGCCAGTCGCCAATTCGCGGATTCCCCAGCTTGCGGGAGTCGACCTCATCGACGCTGACGGCATGCGGCCGCTTCAAATCGTGCCGCGAACCAGCGGAGAACTTCCAACCGCTTCCCAGCATCGTTGCCGGATCCGAGCCAACCACCCACACGTCCTCCATCCGGCCGTCGGCGAGAGTCGCCGTTCCCTTCCCCACGATGTAGGGCGAGACCCGGTCGACACCTGGCACTCCGCGAAGCCGGTTGATCCACACCTCGGGAACGTCGCGTGCCAGATCGACATCCTCCACCATCCGCTGGCCGACCCAGAAATCGGCGTCACAATGGTCGACAAGCAAGCTGGCTTTGCGCACAAGCCCCAGATAAAGCCCACCTTGAATGTTCACCAGCACCAACGAGAAAACGACCCCGGCCAGCCCGGTCAGCAGTTTTCCGCGGTCAGATATAAGTGTTTTCAGCGCGAAGAAGAACACGAGAGTCTCACGGCCGAATGGGTGGCCCGCGCCGATTCGGCGCCGGGCGGAAACTGAGGCGGCGAATTAGAAGCAACAGACATCGGCGAGAATTCCACAGCGACAACGCCCATCCTGGGAGACTTCACCAGCGCAATCTTTCCCAGTGGACCGAAAAACATACCCGGATACCCGGCAACACGAGCCTGGTAATTGAGGTAGTCTTCGCCCACGTAGTACGCCAGTCGCTGGTCTTTGAGGCAACTTCCGACGAACACATAAGCCGTCCAGACGGCCGTCAGAAGTGCACGATCGGGGGTCATCAGCGGAGTGAACCACACCAGCCCGAGGAAGCACAGATACACGGGGTGCCGCAGCACGTAATACGCGCCACGCGGCTGAAATGGCCGACTCAATGGAGGCTGACGACGCACCCAGCGCCACCACGGCGTCCACCCGGTCTGGTAGCCAAAGCCATTGAGCGACAGACTGTAAATCAATCCGGCCCATGATCCGAACCATCCTAGATCGATCAGCCGGCGGGCTCCTCCGGTCAGCTGCCACCATACTGTCGTGCTCGGCTGCCACAGCTTGAATAGAATAAGAAGCCCAGCGCAAGTCGTGGCGCAAAAGAAGAGACCGTAGAAAGGCGCAGCAATCCAACGCGTCATCGCCTGACGCACGCGCGGGTAGAGCAGCGCGCTGTGAAGTACCGCAAATTGCAAAGCCAGAACCAGATCGATTCGCAGGTCGCCGTCGGCAGTTGCGATATGCCCTCCTTGCAGGAATTGGTACAGGAAGCAGACTGTCACGGCGAACAGCACGTGCGTGACAATCCCCGCCGCAATTCCCACGGTCCTACGCATCCTTGCGTATCCTGCTGATGTTGCTATTGGACTGTATCTTCGCCAGCAATCCAGATATCGCCCCAGATCTTGAGGCGATCGGCTACGCCGATTGCGCCCAAGGCGGTGGAGTAGGGAGTAATGCCGTATTCAGTCTGCAGAATGGTGAATTCGCCGCGTAAGTGCCGCGACCCGCTGCTCGGCAATAACTGAGCATTGAGCGTCAGCGACCGAGCCTTGCCGCGCAGTGCGAAATCACCCTTCAGTTCGCAGCTGGCAGCCCCTGACGTTGTCTTTTTCAGCACCGCAGAAGCGATGGTAAAAGTGGCAGTCGGGTAACGGCGAGTGTTCAGAACATCGGCCCCCAACATGTTCGTATTGACCTGCTGCTGTGTTGATGCGGATGTGCTTCCTTTGAGCCCGACGAATTTACGAGACCTTTCGCTGTCGGCCACGAAACTCGTCATGTCAAACTCAATCAAACCGGCGTTCGCTTTAGCACCGAATTGAATTTCGCCCGACTTGATTTTGCCCTCGATCGCGTGTTCATGACCCAGTCCCGTCTTATCGACATAGATGTAAACGCGACTTCGCTCAAGGTCGATCTGGCCCGGTTCAACTGATTTCCTGACGGCAGCTTTCGTGCGCCCTCGAGAGGGATCTCCGGCCGCAGGGGGAAGCGACATTGTCGCCGCCACGAGACCAGTCACTGCGCACAACAGTAGACCTGTGCATTTCCGGTGAAGCATTTTATCTCTTCCCTGCGAACCATTGTGTCTCGGGAGTTCCTGCCACGCAGTAATCCAAGCGCGAGCTTTCCAGGCGCGACAGAATCTAACACAATTTGAAGTTGCAGGAAAATAGCAACTCGTTAAGCGAGTACAATATGCAACCGGAATTGCCGGTGACGACGG
>JAYTRB010000170.1:0-2327 GCA_043746425.1 Planctomycetia bacterium | reverse complement strand
GGGATTCAGCATGGCAAGGTCATCGTCGTGGGTCACAGATATGTCCAGGCCGTGAATCTAAGCGATGGCGAACCGGCCTGGCCCGAGCCGGCCACTCTGCCGGTACCCAGTGGACGCGGTTTCATCGCGGGCGATCATTTGTACCTGCCGCTGATTACGGCCGAAGTCGCCACGATCGATCTGCGCGTTGGTCGGGTCGTGGCCCGCGCCCGCTCATTATCGGGCAACGTGCCCGGCAATCTCGTTTCGGTCCGCGGCGCCGTAATCTCGCAGGGCGCCGACTTCATTGAAGCTTTTCGCCAGCTCGACGCGCTCGAAAGCGAAATTGGTGAATCGCTCGCGAAGAATCCGGCCGATGCACAGGCGCTGGCGCTGCGCGGCGAAATTCAATTGCAGCGCGGCAAGGTTGCCGAAGCCTACTCTGACTTGAAACGGGCGCTGGTGCTGAAGTCTGACGACGCAGCCGTGCGAGCGCTGCTCGTGGGCAGCCTGCTCGAGGGGCTGCGAGTCGACTTCGACGCCTATCGCGGACTCGAAGCCGATGCCGAACAACTGCTGACCAACCCCGATGAGCGTTCAACGTATCTGTGGCTGACGGCGCAGGGGTTGAAGCGCGCGGGCGAACCGCGGGCCGCGTTAGCCGCACTGCTGCGGTTTGCCGATTCCGATGTTTCCGACCGCGAGCTCGAACGAATTGACGGGGCACTCGTCGTCCGCCGTGATCGGCTGGTGCGGGCAAGATCGGTAGAACTCTACGCGACTGCTTCCTCAGCGATGCGTGCCGAACTCGACCGCGAGTATCGCGCGAGAACAGGCGCGCTGGGCGAAAAGAGAGATCGCGCTGCCATTCGGCGGTTTCTGCGGTACTTCAGGGGGCTTTCAGACTCTGCTGAAATCGAACGACTTTCAGTCGAGCTTCCTCCCGACGACAACGACTGGCTCGAAGAGGAATTTCGTCTCGAACCATTGTCTGAGTCAAGCGACCCGCAAACGGCAGCTGCCGCCACGGCGCGAATGGCACAATTGCTTTTGGCCGCCGAGCGCCCGCGTGACGCGCTGGTTTTTATTCGCCGCCTCGAACAGGCCAGTCCCGCGGTCGTCTGTCTCGATGGCAAGACGGGGCTGGCTTTGGCCTCGACATGGAGGAAGAGGTCTGAAATCGAACGCGAATTGACCCTCGATGCTCCGTGGCCGCTGGGCCGGGTCGAAGCTGAATACCTGAAGTCGGTTCCGGGAACTGCCGCCGCGCAGCGCTCGTTCGAAATCACGATTGCCGGCCAGCGCCAGCCGCACTTTAACGACACCATTCTGCATGTCAGCGGAAATTGGAAGGACTTTTTCGCGCGCGACGGATTTGGTCGGGAACTGTGGAAGGTTTCGCTCGACAATCCGGTTCCGCAGCCGATTCTCGTGCCGCAGATGCGGGCTTTTGTCTGCGGTCATTTCGTACTGATTTCGATCGGCACACAGGTGCTGGCCATCGATACGCTGGGAACCCCCGATCAACCCGGAGCACGCCTCCTCTGGAAGTTGGCTTTAACCTCCTCGGGTCGTAGCGGAAACATCGTCCCCCGCTTTCGGCCAGGCAACCAGCGCCGTCAAATCATGTTCAACAACCAGCTGGGCGACCAGGTGGGAACGATCGGCCCCGTTACATTCGACCATGTGACACTGTTGACCGGTCATAAGCTCATGGCTCTTGATCCACTTTCTGGCAAGCCCCTCTGGATGCGTGAAGGGGTCGCTTCAGGTGTGGAATTATTCGGTGATGAAGAATTGTTGTATGCCGTGCCTGCCGAAGGGAATCAGGCAGTAGTCTATAGTGCTCTCGACGGAACGATTCTAGGGAATCGGGCGCTTCCGCCAGTGCGCCACCGCATCGACACCGTTGGCAGAAATATCGTCACCGCTCGAATCGAGAATTCCCGGCAGGTGCTGGCCTTGTACGACCCGTGGTCGGGCAAAGAGTTGTGGAGCAAACCTTTCGCCGACACCGCCCAGATTGCGCTGGTCGAACTCGACGAAGCGGCTATTCTTGAACCCTCGGGAAAATTGACCATCCTGTCACTTGCCGATGGCAGCGTCCGGTTTGAATCGGCCACTGAACCTGAGCCGCAGCTGCGCCAGATTCACGTGATTCGAGCGAGCGAACAATACGTGCTGATCGCCAACCAAGTGACCGTCATTCCCGGCTGGCAGCCGGTGACCCCGCAGGCGATTCCCATCCGTGGCCGAATCTACGGCTTCGATCGGCAAACCGGTAAGAGATTATGGACCAGAGAGATCGACCGGCACGGCGTTGAATTGCACCAGCCCAGTCACTTGCC
>JAYTRB010000169.1:0-2685 GCA_043746425.1 Planctomycetia bacterium | reverse complement strand
TTTTTTTTCCTGGTGATTCTGAGTGTTTCGGCTGTCGCGAGTTTCGAATTCAGAGGCCATTCCACCAGACCGCGGCCCGGCCTGCGAAGAGGAGGCGTTTTCATTTCGGCGGCTGTCGCACTGTGTCGCCTGCGCGCGTCACGGCGGCGTGCTGCGGGTCAGTTTGATGTTCGTCCCAATGTCGAGATTCGCCGAGACGGCGATCTGGTTGAGGTCAATCACGAGCGCAGCGACGACTTTATTCGGGTCGAGGAGTTTGGCTTTGGCGCCGTAGATATTGATCGGATTCGTAACCGTCTTGGGACGCAGATCCTGCGAGAAGTCGAGGGTTCCGGAGCCGCTGATGACCGCAGTACCCGACAACGCGCCGGTTGAGTTGTAGACGCACGCACCGCCGAGAACCGAAAGCCCCGTCTGCGCGCCACTTTGCAGCGTGAGATTGCCGTCGTATTGCGTGATGGTCGCCGTTCCCGAGGTGGTCGAGTTGAGGATCAAATTTCCACCCGTCTGAATGAGCGTGGCGTTGGCCAGGGCGACGCCGCTGCCCAGCCAGACGGTCGAGTCGCCGGCGGGATTCGTCTCGTAGCCGACGTTGACGGCGAGCAGTGTCGCCGACTCACCGCCGAAAAAGGCGACGCCGACGTCTCCCTTGTTGACGTTGAGAGCGTTGGCGGCAGCGGTTCCCTTGAGGAGAATGGCGGGAATGCCGCTTTCGAGGCGCTGTGCCGCGTTGAGGATATTCCAGACGGCCGGGGCGCTTCCCTGGTCGAATTTAATTCGCCCCGCGCCCCCGCCGATGGTGACGTTGACGGTCGCGCCGACGCCGGCCGTTCCGAATTGCAGGTACTGCGGGCGATATTCGAAATAGGTGGCCGAGGCGTTGTCGGAATTGATCGCCGGGAGGCCGATTCTGCCGGTATACCCGGCGAGCACGCTGATCGAGTTGGGAGTGAAAGCGTGCAGATCGAGTCCATACAGCACGTCTGTCGCGCCCGTGTCGAAGATGACATCATCGCCGGTCGCAGGGAGTGTGCCGCTCGACCAGTTGGCAGCGACGCCCGCGTCATTGGAGCCACTGCTGGGCGTGGCAACGGCGGTGACGATCGTCCCTGATCCGCCGGTTGCGGTGACGGCGAGCGTAAAGGGCTTGCCCGGTTTCGCCGCGGTGGCCGTGACGACGTTACTGACCGCAGTCCACGTAATTTCATTGAATTCCTGCGCGACCGTCGCGGCTTTGAGCGCATTGGCAAGGTCGGTCGCCGTGGCGTTTGCTCCGCCGGCGTCTCCCGGCACGGCAACGGATTTGCCGTTGATCGTCACCTTGTAGGCCGTGGCCGGGTCGTTCACGCCAATCGTCAGCGTCTGCACCTGCGCGACGGCCGGCGCGTCGCCGCGCCAGCGTTGGGTCGACATGTTTCATACTCCTGGAGTTTCGAAGGTTCGATCAAAAATCAAACGACATTCGGCAGCCCGGCGATGGGGCCGACCGACTCAAAGACATACGACCACTCGACGGCGAACTGGGTGAGGTTGCCTGCCACGCGGCGAGGCGCGCGCAGCACAAGCCGCCGATGCTCTTGCATCTCGGCCGCTGGCCAGATGGGGGGCGCGACCGCCGGATACGTCGCCAGGCCGACAGCCCGCCCCTGCTGCCGAGCGCGGCAGGTTGTCTGTTGCTGCGCCATTTGCGGTTGCGGAGGCCCGTCGAGCGTATCGAGGAAAATCACTCGCGGACCGCCGCTGCCTTCGAACGATACCGTTTCTGAAAAATCGAGCAGATTGTTTCCCGTGTCGGGAAAGTCGGCTTCCACGGCGATCGAATAGCTGCGAAACGTGCTGTATTCGGCTCCCGTGCCGGTGGGAAATTCAAGGGCCGTGACGCGCGTCCCTCCCAGCGACGCGGCAGAAATGAGCGCGTGATCGGTGGGGGTCGTCTGGTCGTCGAGATAGAGTTGCAGGTCGAATCCATTGACGCTGTACGCCGATCGCAAGGCGGCGATTGCGGCCGTCAGGCTCGACTGGCTGGCAGCGTGCAACACGCCCACGATGCGCCACGATTCGCGAACCGCCTGGCGATAGCCGCGCGGCGAGAAGACCGCGCGCTTGCCAATCTGCACCGCCGGTTCGTTCTGGGCGTGCGTGTAAGGGCCGTATTTCAGGTACATGGCGAAGCCCTTTACGAAGAGGCGAATGCGGCGCGGCGCGCGGCGGTTTGTTCGGTCCAGCGCCGTTCGTGCTGTTGGGTCTGGTCGCGCAGGCGGTTCAAGGTTTCGATCTGGGTCTGGAACAGATTGGTGAGCGAGCTCTCGAGGTCGTGCAGCGCCTGCTCGAGTTGCCGGCTGCCGTCGTCGACCGCTTCGACAAACTGCCGCTGGCCTGCATTGCCGGGCATTGTTGCGGACGAATCTTCCGGAAGCGGGGTGTCTTGCAGCCGCTCATTCGCGGCGCGGGGCGCGGCAGCGAACGGGGGAACGAGCGAATCAACAGCCGAAAGGGCGGGTGCTTCGAGAGAGGGCCTGTCGCTCTGAAAACTCTGCGGGTTATTCATCCCGCTGCCGAAACCGACCGCTGAAAATCCAGGTTCAATCGGGCTCGCATCGGCATCGGGCCGATCTGTGGGGCGTACGACGCCATCGGGACGCAAAGCGCTATTCAAGTCGTGCGCTTCAGGCAAGCGGGGCCGCG
>JAYTRB010000168.1:0-9446 GCA_043746425.1 Planctomycetia bacterium | reverse complement strand
ATTTTCGCCGCCTGCTGTCGGCGCTCTTCCGAACGAACAGAATAAATGACGCGGGCACCGGCCTGGGCCAGAACAGAACCGACATGGTACGCCACGCTTTTGCGATTGGCCAGTCCACAGACGAGGATTGGTTTATCTTGAAGTTGAAGAAAATCCATCGTTTCAATATTTCGGCTGAAAGGGTTGCCCGCGAGTGACCACCGGGGCGCGCCGCGGTCGCCGTGAAGTCGCCCCGACGTTTACGGCGTGTCACCAGCCCCGAAAGCCACTGGCACTGATGCCCATCGAAAGTGCGAGCGCATGACTCACCCGTGTTGAATCATCCGGGTTCGTCGCTATCGCCGCAAGACATCCAGTTTACCCGCGACCTGCGGATAAAGCTTGTCATGCCGCGCTTCAAAATTCCTGGCGAAAGCGCGAACCGAGACCGAATACGTGTCACGTCCGAAGAGTGGCATTGCGGCAATCGATCGTTCGGCGGTTGCCCCGCGAAAGAGAATGTCGTACATCACTAGCACCTTGGCGGTGCGCGTTACGCCGTGTTGACAATGAACGAGCAAGGGATACGTTTCAGGGTTGCTGAGAAGATCGACGAACGGCTGTACCGCCGGATCAGCCGGGTCGATTGTGGCCGCTGGCATCGGCAGTTCGACCAGCCGGGCCCCGCTGCCGCGCACCGCCTTCCGCTGATCGACGCAGCGCTCTGCCCCCAACTCATCTGGCTCGCAGAGGTTGAGCACAGTGCGAATCTGATATTGCTCGATCACTTCGCGAAAGACATCGGCGTCGAGCCACGCGCTGCGGTAAATCATTCCTGGGTCATGAATCGCCAGGTGCTTGTACCGCTTGTGATGGCGGTAGGCCAGGCCGCCACACAAGGCGAAAGCCAGCAGTAGAAATCCCAGAATCCACGCGCGGCGTTGCTTGAACATCCATGTTCTCGTTTCTTCAGCGGCCAGTCGGTGATGGCGCCGGCCGACGCCAGTCATATTGTGTTTTTCCGTCCGGATCGAGCAGCAGCATCTGGTCGTCGCCAAACCCGTTAATTTTGTACTCTGCTTCCTGCCCATGCAGCTTGAGTATCAGTTGCACTTTCGATTTCGGTTCGCCGCGGAGCATCTTCATCGTGATTCGACCGTCGGCGAGGCTCCAGACGAGATCGAATGTCAGTCGGTCGGCGAACAGCCTCTTGCCAATACCGTCGGGCTCGACGACCATAGTTCCTGTTCCGTCGTCGCGGACGGTCAAATGCCGCTTGCCACGGTAGTCATCCTCCCATTCTCCGAGAATTAGCGTCCGGTAGCGCTCGTCGCTGCCCTGTAGACCGGTGCCGTGCAGCCCCAATTCAGCCGGCGAGTCGGGGCTGGCGCCAGTGCCCGGCTCGGTCGCCGAAGCGGTGACAACTTGGCCGCGGGAATCGTCTTCACTTTCGCTCTCAATCGGCGTGACGAATGACATACGGAAATCAGAGGCGAGAGGCACAGCCTGACGTGCGGAGACGTTCGATTCAGTCGTGTCTCCTGAAAAATGCGCCCAACCGGTCAGCAGCAGTACAGCGACTGCAAGCGACCACAAGGCGGCTTTAAGACCGCCCCGACGCGGTAACGGCGTTTGTCGAACAGGGCTTTTCAATTGTTCATCCGGTAGATTTGAAGATGCCATGTGATTTGCCGATCGATAACGACAACCAGCCGGGAACCGGCCGGGCACGCACAGCCTACATAATTTGTTAAATTCACTGAAGAGCAATCTGGGCGCAAGGCACGGGAATTCGCGGAGTAGCAGACGCACTTTTTGCGACAAATGACGATACAATTTGCCCCGGGTTCGTACCGTACAACGCGGCAATGGTGAGCGCCCGAGTATCGGCGAACGCCCGGCCTGCGCACCCGCTAGATGACCGTCTTGAGCGCGGCCACCAGCCGTTCGACGTCTTGAAGCTGGTGCCCGCTGCAGAGCGTAATTCTCAGCCGCGAAGTTCCCTGCGGTACGGTCGGGGGACGAATCGCCGCCACGAGAAACCCCTCTTGTTCGAGCTGTCGCGCCCCCCTCAGGGCTCGATCGGGAGTCTTCAAGAGGATCGGAACGATCGGACCAGTCGCGTCCTGCAAAGTTTCAATTCCCGCGGCGGTGAGTTGCTGGCGAAAAGTCGCGGCGAGACGCAAGAGGTCGTTCCGGCGAGCTGGCTCGGCTTCAATGATGTCGATGGCGGCTGTCGCCGCGGCACAGAGCGCGGGTGGCAGCGCGGTAGAAAACATTTGCGTCCGGGCCTTATTCCAGAGCCAGTTGACAACGGCCGGGGGCCCGGTCACAAACCCGCCGAGTGTTCCGACGGCCTTGCTGAGCGTGCCGGTGCGCACCGTGACGCGGTGTTCTACTCCTTGCAACTGGGCCACTCCTCGGCCGCCATCGCCAAACACTCCCGTGGCGTGTGCTTCGTCGACAATCAGCATCGCGTCGAAACGCTCGGTCAGAGCACAAAGTTCGGAAAGCGGCGCCAGGTCGCCATCCATGCTGAAGACGCTGTCGGTAACGATCAGCCGTCGGCCCGTCGCCCGATTGTTTTTCAATTTGTCTTCAAGGCCACCCAAGTCGTCGTGCCGAAAAATGTGCACCCGCGCCCGACTGAGCCGGCAACCGTCGATTAAGCTCGCGTGGTTGAGCCGGTCGCTGAAGATGGTATCGTCGCTGCCTGCCAGAGCGCAGATTGTTCCGACATTGGCGGCAAAGCCAGTGGGAAAGAGAACTGCGGCTTGTTGCCCTTCAAACCGGGCCAGACGGTCTTCGAGTGCCACGTGCCACGGCGTGCGACCGCTGATTAGCGCGCTGGCAGAAGCCCCTGTGCCAGCCTGGTCGAGAACCGCCCGGGCAGCCTCGATCAAGCGCGGGTCGTGGGCCAAATTCAAATAGTCGTTGGCCGAAAAATTGAGAATCTCGCGACCATCGATTCGACATCGACCGTCAATAAGCGAGGTGACCTCGCGGCGTTGCCGCCGCAGTCCCTCGCGCTCGAGCGCCGCCAGTTCATCGTCAATCCAGTCCAGAGGGCTGTGCATACGGACTATTTCCTTGAACCTCAATTTGCCGTGTTCTTGTCTTCTTTTTTATTCAATCTACCAATGCAGAGCGAAGCCCGAAACAAACCGGGCACAAACCGTTGTTCGACACGCGGTCATTGCAATCTCCGGTCGCGCGACTCGGTTGCGCCCCGCCGCTTCAGGGACTGCGTTTTATCCCCGTGGGTTTGGCGGGGTTCTCCCGGCCTGACGACAATTGCCGATTGACGTCGCGTGTGAGGCCTTAGCGCGAAGCCGGTTCGGCAAGCGCTGGTGGCTCGCAAGGCACCTTGAAACGGGGGAGGATCAACGGCAGAGTCTCGCGGCCGCAAGCAAATGTAAGCGACATCGCGCTGTTGGCGCGGATTGAGGCTACAGAGAATGCCGGCAATCGTTTACAATCCGCCCTGCGCTCTAACTCGGGCAGTTCCCCATCAGTGAGCAATTATGAATCCGCCGACCAACATTCCGTTGCCCAGGGGCTTTCGGGCTTCTGGGGTGCATTGTGGAATCAAGAAAAATCCATCAGTTCTCGATTTATCGCTGTTAATCAGTGATTTGCCGGCAGTCGCCGCCGGTGTCTTCACGACAAATCTCGTGCACGGGGCGCCGGTGAAGGTGTCACGGAGCCGCCTTCCGCGATCGACGGCCCGAGGGGTGGTCATCAACTCGGGAAACGCCAATGCCTGCACGGGCGATCAGGGAATTGCCGACGCACGGTGGATGACCGCCGAGACGGCTGCAAAACTTGGTTGCGACGAGAACGATATTCTCGTGTGTTCAACCGGCGTGATCGGGCGCTTCCTGCCGCGCGAGAAGCTGAGCGTCGGAATTCCCCAGGCGGTCGAGCAGCTGGATGCCGGGACCGAAGCCTTTCTCAAAGCATCTTGCGGAATCATGACGACCGATACGTTTCCCAAGCAGGCGAACCGTACGGGCGAATTAGGGGGGGTGCCGGTGCAGATCAGCGGGGTCGCGAAAGGCGCGGCGATGATTGCCCCCAATATGGCGACCATGCTTTCGGTCATTATGACCGACGCTAAACTGCTTGAGCAGGATGCACAAGCCATCCTTCGCCATGCCGTCGATCGGAGTTTCAACTGCATCAGCGTCGAGGGGCATACCAGCACCAGTGATACTGTCCTCTTGCTGGCCAACGGAGCCGCCTTGCCAGAGCCGCTTTCGGCACATGACCGCACGCGGTTCCAAAGAATGCTGGACGAGGTGACGGCCGAGCTCGCGCAGGCGATTATTGCCGACGCCGAGGGGGCCGATCACGAGATCACGCTTGACGTTACCGGCTTGAGGACGCGTAACGAGGCCTTTCAGATCGCAAAAACAGTCGCCGAGTCACCGCTCGTCAAAACGGCGATATGCGGGGGCGATCCGAACTGGGGCCGAATCGTCTCGGCGGTGGGGTACGCCGGGGTCAATCTCGATGAACGAGACATTACGCTACGGCTTAACAATATTCTGTTGTACCAATCGGGGGCTCCGGTGGAGTTCGACCCGGCCGAGGTTTCGGGGGGGTTGAAGCAGAACCGGCGCGTGCATATCGAGCTCAGTTTTCCGCTGGGGAACGAAGCCGTCCGCTTCTGGACGTGCGACCTGACGGCCGAGTATGTGCGCTTAAACGCCGATTACACGACTTAGGTAAATGGATTTACGATTTTGGAAAAACTGAATTCCGCGGGCGCGTCCGATTCCGACGTCGTCGAGAAATTGACGCACGAGATCGGCCGCCATCTATGGGGCCATCTCGATCAACGCCGACGACCGTCTGTCTTCGAGCGGCGCTGGTGGGACGACCGGATTCTCTCGTGGGCGATGGCCGACGAGTCGGTGAAAGTGCAAATGTTCCGCTTCATCGACGTGTTGCCGACCTTGCGGACGCGCGAGTCGATTACCCGTCATTTGCAAGAGTACTTCGACGAGGTCTCGACCCACCTGCCGCGCGCCGCACGGCTGGCACTTGAGGTCTCGCAGCCCGACTCGGTACTGGGCCGGGCACTGGCGATGACGGCCCGACGAAATGCGCTGCGAATGGCGCAGCGGTTCATCGCTGGAACCGAGGTCGACGAGGTGCTGCAGACCGTCGGCCGCCTTCGCCGGCAGGGGCTCGCCTTCACACTCGATCTTCTGGGCGAAGCGATCATCAGCGAAGACGAGGCCGACGCTTACCAGGCGGCGTATCTGAAGCTGATGACAGGGTTGACCCCCACCGTCAATGAATGGCCCGAGAACTTTCAGGTCGACTGCGACAACTCGGGACCAATTCCCCGCGTGAATCTATCGCTCAAACTGTCGGCCCTGTACAGCCAGTTCAGCCCCCTCGACCCGCAGGGAACGGCAGCCGGGGTGAAATCGCGCCTGCGGCCCTTGTTGCGCGCGGCGCGGGAGTGCGGCGCCTACATTCACGTCGACATGGAGCACTACGCCTTTAAGGACCTCACGCTGGAGATCTTCAAAGATGTGCTTGTCGAAAAAGAATTCCGCGATTTCGCCGACGTGGGAATCGTGATTCAGGCCTATCTCCCCGACGCGGGACGCGATCTGGCCGGACTTCTGGAATGGGTGAAAAAGCGGGGGACAAGCGTCTGGGTGCGGCTCGTCAAGGGCGCCTACTGGGATTTCGAAACGGTCGTGGCCCGCGCCAGCAACTGGCCCATTCCCGTCTTTCAACGGAAATGGCAGTCAGATGACAACTACGAACAGCAGACCCGTTTCCTGCTGGAAAACCATACCTGGCTGCGGCCCGCCTTCGGCAGCCACAACCTGCGCAGCCTGGCACACGCCGTCGCCTGGGCCCGGAGGCTTCAGGTTCCAACGGGCGACTATGAGATCCAGATGCTCTATGGCATGGGCGCCGAACAGGCGCAGCTCTTTACCGAGTTGGGGCATCGCGTTCGAATCTACACGCCGTTCGGAGAATTGATTCCGGGCATGGCGTATCTCGTCAGACGTTTGCTGGAAAACACATCCAATGATTCGTTTTTGCGGGCCAGCTTCGCAGAACACGTGTCGATCGAGGACCTGCTCATGAAACCTGCCAGTCACGCAGCCACACAACCACCGCCTGCTGCCAAGCCGCCGACAGACAAATTCCACAACGAACCGCAAACCGACTTCAGTCGCGCCGAGAACCGGCAGGCGATGCAGCAGGCGCTCGAGTCGGTCGCCGATGAATTCGGCGAAGAATATCCGATCATCATCGATGGCAAGCGCATCGATACGAAACAGATGATTTCGTCGCGAAATCCGTCGCAGCGCCGGCAAATTGTGGGCAAAAGCGCCAGCGCCTCGGTGGAACATGTCGAGGCGGCTGTGCAAGCGGCCCGCCGCGCTTTTCGCAAATGGTCGCAAACCGAAACACAGTTTCGCGCCGAGTACATCGAATTGGTCGGGGCGAAAATGCGCGAGCGGCGCTTCGAACTTGCGGCCTGGGAAGTCTTCGAATGCGGCAAGCCTTGGGCCGAAGCCGATGCCGACGTCGCCGAGGCGATCGACTTCTGCACCTACTACTCCCGCCAGATGCGCGAGCTGGGCCGACCCCGGCAATGCGACCTGCCCGGCGAAGAAAACAGCTACTTCTATCGTCCGCGGGGGGTGGCAGTCGTCATCGCTCCCTGGAATTTTCCTCTCGCCATTCTGACCGGCATGACCGTCGCCGCCCTGGTCACGGGCAATACCGTCATCATGAAACCCGCCGAACAGTCGCCGATTATCGCTTCCAAACTCCACGAAATCTTTGAAGCTGTTGGCATTCCCGATGGAGTCGTCAACTATCTGCCTGGCGTCGGCGAAGAGATCGGTCCTGAACTCGTCGGAAGCCCCGACGTTGATCTCATCGCCTTTACCGGGTCGCAGGCGGTCGGCCTGGGAATCAATGAACGGGCGGCGCACACCGATGCCCGGCAAGAAGGGGTCAAACGCGTCATTGCCGAGATGGGGGGCAAAAACGCCATCATCGTCGATGACGACGCCAACCTCGACGAAGCCGTACAGGGAGTGCTGCACAGTGCCTTCGGATATTCGGGGCAGAAGTGCTCGGCCTGCTCGCGGGCGATCGTGCTGGAACCGGCGTATGACGAGTTCGTCAAGCGGCTCATCAATGCCGCGAAGAGTCTCAAAATCGGACCCGCCGACGACCCGGGGACATTCGTCGGCCCCGTCATTGACGAGGAAGCTCGGACGCGCATCCAGAGCTACATCGAAATCGGCGCCGCCGAAGCGAAATTGGCGCTCGCCTGCGACGCGGCCGAACTGGCCCAGACCGGCTATTTCGTCGGACCGCACATCTTCATCGACGTGCGCCCCGACGCGCGAATCGCGCGCGAGGAAATCTTCGGGCCGGTTCTGGCTGTCATTAAAGCTCGTGATTTCAGCGACGCGCTGGCCATCGCCAACGGCACAAAATACGCGCTCACTGGCGGCGTCTATTCTCGCAGTCCTGCCAACCTCAAGCGGGCTCGCCGCGAGTTCGAAGTCGGCAATCTCTACCTCAATCGCGGCATCACTGGGGCGCTCGTCGAACGACAGCCATTCGGGGGCTATAAACTGTCGGGGGTCGGCTCGAAAGCCGGGGGGCCCGATTACCTGCTGCAGTTTCTGCTTCCCGTCAACGTCACCGAGAATACATTACGAAGGGGATTTGCGCCGCCGGCAGATAAACCGGAATAGTTCCCCCGAGAATGGCTGCCGGCGGTCGGACTGGTGAAGGTAGCGTAGATTCGCATCGTCAACTTTTGGGCTGTCTTCGCTGTTGAAGAGGACCATCTGATGGTCGTCGTTCGCATCGCCCCTCATCGGGAAGTTCACCGAAAAGAGAAGTCATGCGCGTCGTCGAACTCATCGCCTATCACGTTAAGATTCCCCTCAAGAAGACGATTCGCCATGCGTCGTTCACGCGCGACGAGAACGATTCATTGGTCGTCTGTTGCCGGCTCGATGATGGAACAACCGGATGGGGCGAAGGTTTGCCCCGCGAGTACGTGACTGGCGAGACAATTGCCAGCGTTTTTGCGCAATTGCGAGGAACCGCCTGGCGACAGGAATTGGGCGCAGCAGTGACCGACCTGCCGACGGCCGTGGAATTGTGCGCCGGGTTGCGGCTGGCAGACTGCGGGGGGCCGGGAAAGCGCGATTGTTTCGGGAATGCGGCAAAGTGTGCCGTCGAGATTGCCGTGCTTGATGCCTTCTGCCGCAGGCTCGAACAACCCCTTTCGGCCGTCACGGGCCTTCTTCCCGAAACGCTCGCGATCCGACAGAAGCAATCGCGTGTGCGCTACAGCGGCGCATGGACGCCTGCTTCTCCCCCCTCGCGGTTTCGCGACTGGCTGGGCTGCTGGAAGTTGAAGGTCTTTGGTTTCAATTACGGAAAGGTGAAGGTCGGAGTCGAGGGATTTGACGACGCCGTTTCAGTGGGGCGGTTGCGGCGCGTGATGGGGCCCGCCTTCGACATTCGCGTCGATGCTAACGAAGCCTGGCGGTGCGACAATGTCGAACAGAAACTTGCACCGCTGATCTCCCTGGGAATCACGACACTCGAGCAGCCGGTGCCACACGACGCGGTGGACGGCCTGGCAGCAGTCCGCGCCCGGCTTGCCGTCCCCATTATGCTCGACGAATCGCTATGCAGCCTGTCAGATGGCCGACACGCAATCGAACGTGGCACATGCGACCTGTTCAACATCCGGCTGTCGAAGTGCGGCGGGTTCATTAACTCGCTCAGACTGGCGGCGATGGCGCACAATGCCGGGTTGGGATATCAACTGGGCTGCCAGGTGGGAGAAACGGGAATCATGTCGGCTGCTGGCCGACATTTCGCCTGTTCGGTCGGCGGCATTCGATACCTCGAGGGGAGCTTCGATCGATTTCTTGTGCGCGAACGATTGACGGTTGAAGACCTGACGTTTGGCTATGGCGGCTGGGCAACCGAACTGACTTCGCCGGGGCTGGGAATTCAAATCGATCGCAAGGCATTGCAGCGCGTGACAGTGCGCGAGGAACGCTTTGGCACGGCATAGCACGCTCACGTCGTTTCCCCGTTCGGCCCACTGTGTGACCCGCAACGACGCACAAAGGTTACGTCAGAGCTGGTCCGCGTGATCGGCAAATCGTTGGCCGTCGGGAAGGAAGCGCCCGCGCGAAAAAGGGCTTGATCCCCGAGCCTTGCGGGGGTTTTCGGCACCGAATAGATTATGCGACAAATTAACCGTCGTCGATCAACCAGATGCAGCAAGGTGCAATCGTCATTATATTCGCCCGCGAAAACCAGTATGAATCACCGTCGATCCTCATTGCCTTGCAGCAGCGATACGCTGTTGCAATGGCACAGCGTGGCAACGCGCTGCCCAACGCAGTGAAGAAAGCGAGGTGATCATGGACCGC
>JAYTRB010000167.1:0-2720 GCA_043746425.1 Planctomycetia bacterium | reverse complement strand
ACGATGTCGTGCTCGATGTTGAGCGGGGCGGTTGGCTCGTCGGGGACGGCGGTCTTGTGCTCCAAACGACGAATTCCGGAATTGTCTGGCAAGCACCTGCGACTCCCCTTCCTGATGGCATTCGCCAGGTCTTCGATTTTCGTGCTGTGTACTGTCGCGACAAAATGGTTTGGATTGCGGGTCAGCCTGGAAGCGCCATCTGGCACTCACCCGATGCGGGAAAATCGTGGCAGAAGCAAAAAACTGGTCAATCCGTGCCGTTGGCGCGGCTTTTTTTTGGATCGGACAAGCTCGGGTGGGGAGTAGGGGCCCTCGGGACAGTAATACGTACTGACGACGGCGGGCAGACCTGGCAGTCCGTCCGCGGCGCTGGCCGCCGGCTCGCGCTTCTGGCACTCTACGGGCGCATGCCCGAAGTCTCTCTGAGCCTGATCGCCGAGCTTTCGGCGGAAGACGGTTATCGCAGCGTGGTTGCGGTTGTCGCGCCCGAAGATGACAGCCAGGTGGGAGGATCTGACGCTGAGTCGAGCGCTCGGTTCGATGACGGGGTGATCGCAGCCGGGGGATCGACCGGCCAGATGGGCTGGCAATTGCCTCTCGCGATTCCAGGGCTCGAGCGCGACTTTGATCGCCTCGTTGCCGATTGGAACCGGCGGACCGAGAACCGGCTCGATGAGATCCTCTCAGGCGCCCTGGTTCGACAGATTCGCACTTGGCGCCCCAGCGTGCTCATTATCCAACAGCCCGAAACCGGCAACGCCCTGGCAAGTCTTGTCAGCCAGGCAGCGATGAAGGCGGTCGAGCAGGCCAACGACTCCACCCGATTTCTTGAGCAGCAAGAATTGGCAGGGCTCGAGCCCTGGCAGGTGCAAAAGGTTTTTGTGCGTCTCGCTCCGGGAAGCACCGGGCACGTAAATGTCGAACCGTTTCGGTATCTTCCACGCCTTAGAAAAATGACAAACCAGGTTGCTTCGACGGCCGAAGGACTCTTCCGCGGGCCAACCGATCGAAAACCGGTGCGAGAAGCATACCGTCTGGTTCGAAGTCAATGGGACGAAAAGCAGCCTCCCACTTTCGCCGGTGGGTTATTCTCGGGAATTTCGATTCCGACGAATAGCGCAGCACGGCGAGCGGTGGGGGTCTTTGATGACTCCGATCTCGAAGCCCGGCGGAAGATCGCACAGGAACAGCGGAATTTCGCAGCGATCAGCGAACGCGACCTCGATGACAATCGTAAAGCCGGCCAGTTGATCGCACACTTGCAAAGGGTCGTGCGGGGGCTCACACCGGCCGAAGCCGCCTGGCAATTAGCGCACTTGATCGAACAGTACGATGCCGCCGGTCAATGGGAACTGGCTGAGTTGACGCTCATTGAGTTGGTCGAAAAATACCCCGATCAACCTGCGGCATTGCGAGGGATGCAGCGGCTGGTGCAGCAATGGGGAAGCGGAGAAGTCACCTGGCGGCGTTTGAGAAAATCGCCAATAGAACAGCACCGAGAACTGAATCGGCCCGACGTCAGCGCTCAGGCCGCGATCGAACTCGTCGAGGCGAGGTTGCAAAAGCAGGCCCGGCACGCCAACCGGACGATCTTCGACTCCAACGATGATGAATCCACCAAGCCTCCAGACCGCGACTCAAATTCGTCACAGAATACTCTGATGGAAGGCGACTTCGTTCGAGAAGGAGGAGTGATTCACAAGGACGTCGATCAGAAATACCGGTTCTGGCAAACACGGGCCCTCAAGATGGCCGCCGAACTTGCCCGCCGCGATCCGGCGCTGGCGGCCGAACCGTCAGTGCAGTTTCCGCTGGCGGCCGTTTACCGTCAACGGACGGCCATTCTCAAATCCGACGAAATCTACCGCAAATTCGTGCTGTACGATACCGGAACCCCCTGGTCGCAGGCAGCCGAGGGAGAACTGTGGCTGACGAATCCCATCCGCCCTCCCATGGGACCGACGGCTTCCTGTGGCTTCACTTCGCGGCGCCCCTTTCTCGACGGGGTGCTGGCCGACGTGTGCTGGCAGGAGGCCGCGGAAATTCCGCTGGTGGCATCCGTCAAAGACCGGCAGGACGCGAACCTGCATACGATGGCCATGCTCTGTTACGACACCGAATATCTCTATTTCGCGGCCAGCCTGCCGCGTGTCAAAGGGGTCCGCACTGACGGCCCCGTCGAGGGCGACCGGCGGCACGACGAAGATCTGGCTGATTTTGATCGCGTTGTTCTGTCGCTCGACATCGACCGCGATTATGTGACGTACTTCAATTTCGTGATCGACCAGCGCGGTTGCACGGCGGAATCGTGCTGGAATGACCCGACCTGGAACCCACGCTGGTTTGTCGCCGTTGCCGGCGACCAGATGAATTGGCGGCTCGAAGCGGCTATACCGCTCAATGAGTTGAGTCCCATTTTACCGCAAGGGGGGGCGGGGTGGGCACTGGGAATTACTCGAATCACTCCCGCAATCGGGCTTGAAACCTGGGCCCATCCCGCTGCGGCCACACCCCGCCCCGAGACTTTCGGGATCATGCGATTTGACGCGCCGGAGAGTTCGCGGTAAACCAGAATATCGAAATCGGGTTGTACCCCGTTGGCGGCCGTCTAAGGTGTGTCATCGGCAACGGCTCGCGGTTTCGCAATTAATCTGGAAACGATCTAACGGCGTCGCTGCGAAAGGCGGCACTCTGCCGCTCGGTCTCGCGCAACACATTCA
>JAYTRB010000166.1:0-2595 GCA_043746425.1 Planctomycetia bacterium | reverse complement strand
CTTCGACTCAAATCCAAAATCATTTTTCAAGGCCCCCTTGAGCGAGGTGAGTTTGTCGGAGGAGCGGGCGAACGTCGTCCTCGGAAGCGACCGCCAGGGCGCGACGTTCTCTCTGGTCAAGGAAAACGGTCACTTCAAAGTTGATGATGTAACGCTTGTGGCCGGCTCCCGAAGTGATCAGCAATTTCCGCTCAAACGGACGATCCGCCGGCAGTTGGCCCAAGGCGTGCTGCGATAAATTTGCCGCAGATTCGCTGACTCAGCCTGGCCATCGACCTGAACCCGGTCGAATTCAGCCGCGGATCTCGCACATACCCGCGAAGCGTGCTTGAATTGACCGCCGGGAATACAGCGCCAGATTGGTCGCTCGAAAACGGCAGGCTGCCGGATAACTCTGGAAGCACGATACAGGGCTTTCTGAAAGCTGCGGTGCGTGGAGCCATCGCCTGCCGTTGCGTATGATACGTCGGTCTCAACGCCCCGGGAGCAATCGACGATAATGGTTCACGATTACACGACAGAGAGTCTTTCCCACGACCCGATTCATGGTTACATCCCCTTCACTTCGCGCTCGGGGCTGCCCGCGGGCGAAGTGTCGGAACAGGAAATAATCGATCATCCGTGGGTGCAGCGAATGCGGCAGATCCACCAGTTGCAGACGGCCTGGTGGGTCTTTCCGTCGGCCGAGCACACTCGCTTTCAGCATGTGCTGGGAGTCATGCACCTGGCATCGAAGGCCATCGATCACTGGTACGAGTCGCTGGCCGAGTCATGCAAGAATGTTCCTTCGCGGGCCTATGTCGAAAGCCTCGTGCGAATGGCAGGGCTGCTGCACGATGTGGGGCATGGTCCGTTCGGACACTTCTTCGACGACCATTACCTCGACCAGTTCGGAATTACCCACGAAGACTTGGGAGCCGCAATCATCACTCGCGAACTGGGCGAATTGCTTCGCCGCGTTCGTCGCAACCCGCACGGGAAACTCGGCCCGCTGGAAGAGCTTGAGCCGGCGCAGATCGGCTGGCTGATTCGGCGTCCGTCGCGAAAGCACGGCGATGAACAGGGGCACCCAGACTGGCTCATTAAACTGCGATCGCTGTTCAGCGGCATCTATACGGTCGACAACATGGATTTCGTGCTTCGCGACTCTTACATGTCGGGGTATAACGTCAAGGCCTTCGACCTATTTCGCCTCTTGCATTACAGTTTCTTTACCCGTCACGGACTTACGATTCACGCGCGCGGTCTGCGGGCGCTCATTAATTTCATCGAGGTTCGCGCCAACCTGTTTCGAACGATCTATTTCCATCGCACAGTGCGGGGGATGGATGTCGCACTGGCAGACGTATTCGGTGAAACGATGCCGCATTTGTTTCCCGGAAACCCGCTGCAGCACCTGCAGGAGTACTGCCGCTTTACCGAGTCGTCGTTTCTGGTCGACGTTCAGCGCTGGCCTGCCAGCAGTGACCCGACCCTCAAACGCCTGGGAGAGCAATGGCAAAACATGCTCTCGAGGAAGGTACTCTGGAAGATGGCGGCAGAACGGGCAATGTATTTTCATTCGGGACAGTCGGAACAGACCACGATCTTTTCTGAGCCCGACGTTGTCGAAAAGCGATTGCGCCGCAAGCTGCCGAAGGAGATTCGTGAGATCGAATTGCGAGTCGATATCGCCCGGCACTATCATCGTCCAAGTACGAAGCTGCCGGCCGGGGGCCAGAATTACGTCTTCGACCCAGCCGAAGGAACTCCCCGCGAACTGAGCGATTACGAACTTTTTCGTGAACTTCCTCTGAGTTTCTCGATCTGCCGGATCTATGCTCGCGACCACGCGCATGATGAGCAGATCCAGAAGGCAGTCATTTCGGTGCTTGGCGACACTGGTGACGCAAAGACGAATATGTAAGTCGACATTTGGCGCCGCGGCGAGATCCGAAATCGAGGAAACTTCACTCTCAAAGAGGTGCCGTGGGGGTCCATTTGTCTTCCCAATACGCCAACCCGCCAATTCACATCCCACGCTGGTGAAATCGACCACACCATGAATCATTTGGGCGTGCGGTTCGCACTTCAAGCCGTACGCCCGGCAAACTCTTCGCCTCTTGCCCCCTTCCTTTGGCCGTTTCATCCGGCCCAATCTTCGCCGGCACTTTACCCATGATACGGTTCCAGTTGTGCCGGTGCTGCCGCGGAAGAGCGACTTCCTGAAAAGACTTTCGCGGGCGGTCGATACTAACCCGCATGACGAACCATGATTTGGAATTGTTCGACGAGAATCCCGATTGGGGGTTGCTCTTGGCAGCCTATCAGCCAATTCTCACTTGCCCGAACGTCGAATGGCGCCCCCGAATTACCGCGGTCGCAGGTTTGGCCGCCGAAAAGCTTTCGGTCATTCACGGTAAACTGATCGCGCTGGGCATGCTCAAATTCGAAATCAGCAACCGCGCCGACGGAGTGCAGTATCAGCTCACTCCCTTGGGTCGCCAAGCCTTGCTTCCTGTCGCCGACCGACAACTGACTCCCGAATGGATGCTCGACGCTGAAGCCCCCGCGGCCTGAACAGGATGATTTGCATCCGGCTTGGATCATTGAAAA
>JAYTRB010000165.1:0-5938 GCA_043746425.1 Planctomycetia bacterium | reverse complement strand
AGCCTGCCCTCTGACGTGGCGGTGGTCGAAGAGGCGATTACAACGCATCAGAACGTCTTCGAGCGGCTGGGAGTGCTGCATGATCCGGCTGCGTTTTTTGGTCATCGGGGTTGGGCGCTGGGCTGGGGGATGGGATGCACGCTGGGGGTCAAACTGGCGTGGCCCGACAGACCAGTGCTGGGATTGATCGGCGACGGTGCGGCGCTTTACGGGATTCAGGCTCTATGGTCGGCGGCGCATCACAAGATTCCGGTCACCTTCGTCATTGCCAACAACGCGCAGTACAAGATTCTCAAGGTCTGTGGCGACGTGATGGCCCTTCCAGAGTTGCGAGATCCCCAGTGTCCCGGGATGAATCTCACGGGGCCCACTGCCGATTTTGTCGGACTGGCTCGGGCCTTTGGTGTCGACGCCGTTCGCGTGACCAATCCCGACGAACTCAGTGATTGTGTGCGTGAATCGCTGAGCGGGAGCCGACCGAAACTGGTGGAAGTTCCGATTGCCGAATAAGTTCAGCCAACCTCGTGACACTGATTCGGTTTAATGGGCCGAATTTCGTGCGGCCGTTTGTCGTGCGGAACAATGCCAACCGAGGCGCGCGAAAAACTCGAACGCCTGGCGTACTTCTGTCACGCGGCATCGCGCAGCGGCAGTTTGAGGGGCACCACCGCTGGGCCGATCTCGACCCGGTGGCTGTGAACGGGCGTGGCGGGAAGCGCGTGGGCTGACGGACCGCCATCCGGGGCACGCATCGGAAGCATGCTTGAGGGGGCTTGCACTGTACGCTGGATATTTCCGCGGAAGAGCTGCCAGGTCCAACCGAGCGTGCGGCGATAGGTGTGGAACAGGCCCGACATTCCCAGAAGTTGAATGCCCGCGTCGGTCACGTGCGCACGGAATTTCAAATAGAGACGCCGCCTGAGCTTCTGCATGGTCGAGTAATGCTGTGTTTCTTCGGCCGGGCGCGTATCGACATCGGCGAACGGAATTGTTGATTTGGGCGACACCAGTGCCGCCAGCATCCGCAATGGATTGAAAAAATAGGTGTACCCGGCGAGCAGGTTGAGCTGCTTCAGCCAGGGGCGCGGGTGCCGCGAAGCGATGACATAATTGCCGTCCACAATATGCGGTTCGATAGGCCGATCTGAGACGCTGTCGAATGCCAGGCCAGAGGTGTACGTCTCTCCATACCACTTTGAACCGGGCGAAGGGGTGAGCATCAACACCTGCATGTACATCGCGCCCGCCTGCCGCAGCGTGCGCAATTGGTTGATCAGCCCGTAATTGCTGTTCTTCGTGACCAGCGGCTGCTCGTCGTGATGCATCATCATGGGGACGGGAATGATGCCGTTCTCTCGCAAAAGGCGAAACGCCTCAATGGTTTTACTCTCGTTTTGTCCCTTCTTCACCAGCGTGCCCGTCAAATCTTCGACCCCCATCCACACGGCCCGCATTCCGGCCTGGCGGATCAGCGGCAGGTGTTCTTTGATGCGGATCGTGTCATGCACGGTGGCTTCGGTTCCCCAGCGAATCTTGCAAAAGGGGCGTTTTCCCTGGGCCGCCTTGCGGGCCAGGGGCTCGACGATTTCGAGGGTGCGCCGGGTTTCGTTGAAGAAGTTGTCGTCGGTTCCGAAGAAATTGACAATGTTGTAGGCATTGGCGATCTGTTCGATTTCATCCGCGACGCGTTCGCCACTCTTGACTCGATGCTGCCGCTGGTTGTACGCCGGAATCGGGCAGTAAGAACAGCGAAACTTGCACCCTACCGTAAGCACCAGCGACGAAACGAGACAATACTTGCGCACCCGATTGGCCGCCAGCGCCTGCGAGGCGAGTGTTGTATTCTTGCCCGGCGCTTCGAGCAGTCGATAACCCAGGACGGCGTTTGGCAGTTCGTCAAGATCGCCCAGAAGACGCTGCGTTCCGGTGTCAATGAGTTCTTCGATGGGTCCGTCTGTCTTCGCCGATCGGCTGTAAACCAGGCCCGGAATCTCATCGAGCGCACCGCAATCGCGGGCCCGCATGAACGTCGACCGCAGCGATTCATTCGATGCCCGCAATGAGAGCAGAACCTCGAGCAGGTTGAGCAGCACGTATTCTTCGCCTGTCACGACGACATCGGCGCCCCACTGATTCTTAGGATCGGCGCTGAAGACTTCCCAGGGGGCATAAATGGCCCGCGGGCCGCCGGCAATAATCAGCGGTCGCCGGGCAGAGTCGATATGGCATGCTTCCCGAATCAAGCGGTCGCATTCAGAAGAATGCAGATGCATGCTTGAAACCATGAAGATGTCTGGCATGCGGCCATCGAGTCGCATTTCTGCCGGAGTGAAGTTTTTGTTCCACTGCTGGAGCACGATGCGGGTCTTGGGAAAACCCGAATCGACCAGCGCCGAACCGATGGCGCGCACTCCGGCGGGAGCCATTCGCAAATCGGCGTAAATGAAAGGCAAAACCCGCGTTCGGTGATCGAAAGCGCAAGCGATGACGGTTACAAGATCATTCCGCGTCGCCAGTTCTCGGAGTCGTTGCCGAATCGCGGTCATTTCCCCCGGGGGCAGAAGAATGTCGCCCCGTGCGCGACTTGGAAGCTCCATCGCTACGACCCCCCTGAAAAAATGCAATTCGGCGACTTTTGACCCGTTGTCAAAAGTGCAGAGAACGCGGGGGTTTCGTCGATTTGGGCCGTTTGGTCAAGAGCAGTCTGAGATGCCGGCCGCGTTTTCCAGAGCGTCTTCGTCGAGTAGAACGATGCTTTCGATCTGGATATTAAGGGCATGCAGCTTGTTGCGCAGGCTGCCACGGGTAATTCCCAGAATTCGGGCTGCCTGCGACTGATTGCCGCCGGTCAACCGCAGCACGCTGGGCAAAAGGTGGCCTTCCATCGCTTCCAAAGCCTCGGCATAGAGGCCGGTGGCTTCGGGTTGCAGGCGCGCCTCAAGCAACTTTTCGAGGGTTCCCTGCCCGGTTGGCGCGCCGCTCGCCAAAGGGGTACGGGTGGCGCCCATCCGAATACTTGCGGGCAGAGATTCGGCCGTGAGCACCGGGCCGGCTGTCTGCAATAACGCCCTCCGCACGGCGCTTTGCATTTCGCGGACGTTTCCCGGCCAGGGATATTCGACCAACACCTTAATCGCATCGGGAGAAATGCCCTGCACGTCCTTCCCCAATTGCCGGGCATACAGGGTGAAGAACCGCTCAAGCAAGAGGACGATGTCGTCGCCACGCTCGCGCAGCGGAGGGATCGTGATCGTGTAGCCATTGAGGCGATAGTACAAGTCAGGGCGAAATGTTCCTTCAGTCGACATGGCTTCCAGATCGCGGTGGGTCGCCGCGATAATCCGGACGTCGGTTTGGATGGTCTGATTGCCCCCGACGCGTTCAAACCGCTGCTCTTGCAGCAGACGCAAAAGCTTTCCCTGGACGAGGGGTGACATGTCTCCCACCTCATCCAGAAAGATTGTCCCTCCCGAGCACTGTTCGAATTTTCCTATCCGCTGACGATCGGCACCCGTAAATGATCCCTTTTCGTGACCGAAAAGCTCGCTTTCGAGCAACGCATCGGGAATGGCCGCACAGTTGACCGCCAGAAACGGGGCGCGCGAGCGCTGGCTGTGCTGGTAAATGGCCCGCGCGATCAATTCCTTTCCCGTTCCACTCTCGCCGCGGATGAGCACCGTGACGTCCTGCCGCGCCACCCGCCCGATGGCCTTGTAGACTTCAAGAATCTGCGGGCTGCGGCCCACCATGCGATCGTCCTGGTCTTTTTCGTCGGGCGATCCCGGGAGCGTCACCGGAACATGCATCAGACGCCGCATTTCCAGCGCCTGATTCACAAGGTCGCGCACACGCTGCATGTCGAGGGGCTTGAGCAGGTAGTCATAAGCGCCGATCTTCATCGCCTCGATCGCCGTGTCGCTCGACCCGCCTGCCGTAATGAAAATGACCGGAAGTCTGGCGTCGATCTTCTGCACCTTCTGAAAAGCTTCAATCCCCGAAATGTCGGGCAGCATCACGTCGAGCAGCACGAGATCGGGAAGCTTGGCTTCGATGATCGCCAGTCCTTCACTTGCAGTTCGCGCAGTCAACACCGTCAACCCCGGCTCGCTGAAGGCGTGGCTGATCAGATGCAGAGTCGTCCGATCGTCATCAATCACTAGCACAGTTGACATGCGATTTCCCGAGTCTCCGTTCAAAACCAAATCCCTACCTTCATTTAAGTCTGGCCAATTCAGGCGTCAACGTGGCCATGAGTCGCGCAACCTCGTCTTCCAGCCCTTGCACCGCTTCGGCCGCCGCGGTCAATTGACCGCGCTCTCCCATTTCTTCCAGACGCAGCGCGGCCAGCACGGCGGCCTCGCCATTGAAATTGCTCGCCAGCCCTTTCAGGCTGTGCGCAGCATTTCGTACTCCCGCCGCATCCCCCGCGGCCAATGCCGCCTTCAGCCGATCCAGAAAGACGGGCGCATCTTCGCGAAATAAACCGGCGATTTCACGCAGCAGGGCAGTATCTCCTCCTAGCCGAAGGAGAGCCGCCGACAGATCACAGACTTGGGACGGTAAGGGCATGTGTTTCCACTTCAAGTTCGCCGTTGGGACGGCAAAAATGCAAAGCGGCCTGTTGAAAAGGGGACGGGTGAAAAGGGGGAAGGGCTCCGACTGTCGGCGTGCCCAAAAAACTCTTAGGAAAACGCGTCGCTACGAAGTGCCCGATCCCTTTTTCAAACGACTGTACTGCCTGATGATAGCCGTCTTGGTCGCCAGAAGGGAGTGTCTCGCCAGATTGATTCGCCGCCAGCCCTGCGCGAGCGGCGGATTTCGCACAATGTTCGCCTTCGTCTGAGGGTCGCCATGTCACTTCGTGTCCTGCGACCCGGCTCGTCGGCTTGCCCAGCCACTCTCGATGCTAGTTGCACTGCGGTTCACGCTCAGCGTCAGTTTCAAAATGCGCCAGGGGCAATAATACGAAAAACTGCGCTCCGCAATCTTTGCCGGCACTTTCGGCCCGCACCGTGCCCCCATGCAATTCGACGACATGCCGCACGATCGCCAGCCCGATTCCCAAACCGCCGTGCTTACGGCTGGTGCTGCCATCGGCCTGACGAAAACGGTCAAAGACATGGGGTACGAATTCGGCTGCAATGCCTTCGCCATTGTCGCTGACAACGATCTGGGCATGGCCCTCGACCGCTTTCAAAGCAATGTCGATGACCCCGTTAACGGTGGTGAACTCGACCGCATTCGAGAGCAGGTGCCCCACGACCTGTTGCAGACGATCGTCGTCGCCGAAAATACGATCGGCGCGCGCGTCGAGTGTCCATTTGATATTCGAATGTTTTGCCTGGGCCGCAGGGAGAACGACATCCACCGCTGCCTGGATGACTGAAATCAGGCTGATGGGGCGGACATGCAATTGCATCGTGCCAGTGACGATCTGCGAGGCGTCCAGAAAATCGTCAATCAGACGGCACTGCAGGAGGGAATTTCGTTCGATGATCGCCAGTGCGTCGGCAATTTCATCGGGTTCAAGTTTCTGCGTACGCAGTAATTGCGCCCATCCCAGTATCGACGAAAGGGGCGTGCGCAGCTCATGCGACAGGGTGGCCAGAAAGTCATCGACAATGCGACTGGCTTCGCGCGCCTGATTAGAGCGAGATTTCGCCGTGGGAGACAGCCGGCCATCGCGATTCGCCTCTCTCATCACTTGCCGCGCCGGCGATCGCGGCTTCGAAGTTCGATTCGCGATTCGATCTCTAATTGCCGCTGCAGCAGCATTCACCGCCCGACGGGTCGCCATGGCAAGGATTCCAATTTAAGGGCATGATCGAACGCATTTGATCGCATTGCAATCAGATGGGCTGTAAATTGACCAATAGCGCTTCCTTGCAGACAACTGCGGCGGCGTGGCGGCGAAATTGCCGAGGCCTCCCTAAGTGAA
>JAYTRB010000164.1:0-7218 GCA_043746425.1 Planctomycetia bacterium | reverse complement strand
CGCAGCGTAAGTTTACTGGCAGCTGTTGTTGGCAGCGACAATTGCACGCGCCGCTGTGTGGCCTGTTTACGCAGCGGAAGCGATAACGACAATACCAGTTGATGCTTCCCCTCGCGGCCTTTGATCCACCACGAGTAGCCTTCTTTGGGACGATAGACCGGCACGGCGAGCCCGTCGCCGGTATATACCGCCGGAGCACGCAGCGTCGCCTCGCGCATCTCCAGTGGAACGCGAACCCACGCATTGTCGGTCGAGACCTTCAACTCGACACGGGCCGTCAAGAGAACCCGTTCATCCTCGGCCGTTCCGTCGAATTCCAGACTCGCAACGCTGACGCCGGGCGGCCCTTCGCGGTCGCGACCTTCGCGCTGCAACCTCCAGGTGAGATATTCCTGCAACTGCACCTTGTCGGGAATGAGAACGGGCTTTCCGTCGGGGCCTTCAAGATAGCGCAGGTCATAGACTTCAAGCTCGGCCGGCTCTCGAGGCCCGGCTGCCGACTCCGTCGCCAGCCCGGGTTTGGTTTCGGGCTGCCGCTGCTCGCTGGGCTGGGCTGCCGTACGGCCCAACGGATCGTCGACGACGGGAGCCTGTGCCGCGCAGACGTTCGCCAGCAGGCACAGGCCCGCCGGAATCAGCCAACACAGAACGTTCGCGCAGCGAGACATCTTTTGCGTTCCGGAAGATACGAGGCACATCAGCCTCAATCATAATGCCGGAAGAAGCGTCAAGGAAGTATCTCCTGGCAACCTGCGGGCGAATTACACCGGCTTTGCCGCTGCCGGATGAGCGCCGTCGATTGCTCCGAGTCTTCCGAATGCAGCGAACCTGATCAGGGCGCTTCGCTGTTTCCCGAAAGCAACACGCTCAGTTCCTCATGAATGCCGGTTCCGTTGCTCGAGAGCAGGTCGGGAATTTCAATCTGCAACGGACCGCCGCACATGGTCGTCACCCGGCCCCCGGCCGCGGTCACGAGCAGCGCGCCGGCGGCGACGTCCCACGGCTTCAGACTGGTCGACCAGAACGCGTCCAGTCGGCCCGCCGCAATGTAGGCCAGATTCAGTGCCGCCGAACCCGACCGGTGAATCGTCTGCGCATGCGGCAGCACCGTCAAAAAGCGTTTGATCGGCAGACTGTCGGGACGCACTCCCGGAGGAAAACTGGCAATCACCATTGCCTGATTAAGCCGGTTGAAGCGGCTGACGCGAATCGGCCGGCCATCGAGCGTTGCCCCGGCGCCGCGCCGCGCCGCGAACATTTCATTGCGCGTCGGGTCGTAGACGACCCCCGCTGCCAGTTCGCCGCGGCATTCCAGGCCAATGGAAACGGCGTAATAGGGGAAGCGGTGTACATAGTTCGAGGTGCCGTCGAGGGGGTCGATGATCCAGCGGTAGTCCGCTTCACCCGCCTTGCTCAGCAAGCCCTCTTCGCCCAAAAATCCATGATCGGGAAATCGGGCGCTCAGAATGCCGTGGATCGCCGCTTGTGAGGCGACATCGGCCTCGGTGACAAGATCGGCCGGCCCTTTTTCACTGACGGTGAAGCGTCCCGCCCAGTCTTGCAGAATCTGGCCTGCGGCGCGTGCGGCGACTTCGGCGACCGCTAAAAACTCGGCTTCTGTGTCGTTCATCGGCAGTTCATCCTGATTCAACGTTGCCCGGTCGCACCGTGGTACATCGCTGCGCGATGCACAGGCCCCCCCGCCGGATTAAAAACAGCCGCGGGAACATTCATCGAGGCAATGTAGCTCAAGAGCCGCAGGTCGGCGTCGGGGTTGTCGATCAGCAATCGTTCGTGCAAGAGCCCCGGGTTCGCATTCGTACGCAATTCGTGAATGTAATTCAACATCACTTGCCGCGTTTCGGGCGACCCATGCAACATGTAATGAACCCACGCCCACGCTTCGCGATAGTGCGGTCGCTTCATCTGCTCGACCTTTTCGAGTTTCTCGAGTTGGTCGAGATTGGGCCGCCATCCATTATGCACCTCCTTCGCCAGAAGCTGTGCATGCTCGACATTGATGCTGCCGGGGTACCCCACGACTTCAAAATATTCAGCCAGGCCCTCATCGAGCCAGAGGGGTACGCCCTCGAGACTGGCATGCAGCAGTCCGTGTGTAAATTCGTGTCGCAGATCCTCTTGAATTCGGTCTCCCCACCAGGTGTACACGGCCAGGTCTTTGCCGGGGGTCTGAATGAAATAGGCCCGACGCGGAGGATAGCCAGGAAATGTCGCATGCAGGTACTGCGTGTACTCAGTCTCGTTGGTGAACAGGTAAACCGTGACGGGTTTCGAACCCAGCGGCAACTCGAGTTCCTCTGATACCTGCCGTCGAAGCATTTTCAGATCGGCGATAAGAGGGTGATCCTTGGGCAGCTTGATGTCACTGACGATCAATAGCTGATCAGACCGAATCGAATTCTTGACCGGCAACCCCACGAATGGCGTTTTCGCCGTCGCACACGACAGGCCCAGCGCCGGCAGTGCGCCACATAAGACGCGCAGCACCGCCCGCCGCGAGAGCGCTTTGGCCGCGACCGGCTGTTCGTACCGCAATGGGTTGGAGGGTGACATAACGAATCAATGCAGTGAAATCTAAGGCAACGTAAAAAGAGCGTGACTGACCGTCGTCTCAGGCACGTGGTATCGCCGCGTCAATGAAAATCTTAAACCGCATAGCGTGATGTGTATCATGACAACGTTCGATTGCGCCGCCGATTTCCCAGAATCTTATTCTGGGACAGTTTTGCAATGTGGCGCCACCACCATTTCCATTCGCCTGCAAACTGGCGACCGAGGTAACACTTTAAAAACCGCAAGCCATCGGTCTGGCTGAGAAGTTTAAGCAGGTCGGCGCTAACGTGAATTCGAGCAATATTCTGCGCCGCGCGGCGCGCGGGCAGACGCCGCCAGACACGCACACCGTCGAGGTCGAGCAGCCAGATACGTGGATCAGCCAGATCGTGCGCGACCAGCAGATTCGAGAATTTCAAGTCGCGATGGTCGAATCCGGCATCGTGCAACCGCCGCATCTGACATGCCATGCGGATCAGATGACAAACAAGCCAGTCGCGCCGCTCGACCGCAGTCAGCCCCGGCCACCGGTTGGAAAAAAATGCGGGAACACTCAGACTGTCGGCCACGGCTTCGGTCAGCAGATAAAACTTCGGGGATGCCGAATCCAGCCGTTCAACAAACAAAATCGGACGTGGCGTATCGATTCCGCGGCGCACGAGCGCGTGCCCCAATTCCCAGCAGCGGCGGACGGGCGACTGCCGGAATTGGGCCAGCCACCGCCGCCAGCGCCCGGCCGGCTCGATGCATTTCACGAACGCGCCAGTGGCAGATGCTTTCGCAGCGGCCGGCAACCCAATCTCGGCGACACGGTGTTTTGCCGTTTGCTTATGCCATCGAACCAGGTTCTCGTGGAACAGCCACTCAGGATTGTCGCGCACGGTTTTGAGCCATGCCACCTCAAGCGTCGCCAGCCCCCGGCACTCGATGGATTTGTCATTGAGTTTGCGGACATGGCGATTGCCGCGCTTCCAGGCGCGATCTGCCCGAACCCAACCGCGAAGCGCGGCCTGCGACAGAACGTCTTCGAGAGCGGCGATCTCCCGCCGTTCTGCCGGCCGATCATTAAATTGTGTAGACGGTGCCTCGCCATCGCGAGAATTCGGCACACGCCGCCGCCATTCCTGGCGATAGGCCCGGTAAAACCGCATTCGGTCGGCGCGTGTCAACTTTCCCGCGAAGAATTGATGTAAAAGCGCGAGGTTCTCGAACCGCTGCGCCACGGTAAGTCGGCTGCGAAAGCGCACCTTGTGCAGATCGATCAGCCACAATGTTAACGTCTTGTCGGGGGAGGATTGAACCAGTACGTTGGCCGCATGGAAATCGGCATGTTCGACCGCGGCCCGATGAATCTGGGCCGCCAATTCTGCCAGGCAAATCGTCAGATTCGTTCGCAACTCACGGTGGCGACGGACGGCCGCACGGTTTGGCTGCACTCGGTTGCCGTTTGACAACTCGACCGCCACAAACTGGTCGAGCGGCAGCGACTGCGGAATCTCGCGGCTGATGAGAAAACTGTCATGCACAATTCCCGATCGGGAAAGGCGTCCCACGGCGACTGGCTCATACGTTGGCAGCCCCAGCTGCGCGATGCGGTGCGCCGCCTGCCATTCGATTTCAGCCTTGCTCGGACGTACCAGATTCTGCAACAGGGCTTTCGCGTCGGCGATCCGAAAGTGCTTGAGGTAGAATTCTCCGCAGGCCAAAGACATCCGATAAACCGTGCGATGAGGGCCGGTTTTTATCGTCTCGATGCCGCTGTTCTCAGGCCTTTCGATCTGTCGGCCAACAGCAGGCAGCAAATCGCCGACGAGATTAGCGTCCATTCTCCAAGCCACACCATCACCATCGCCGTCGACCTGGACAAATTTGTCCACGCGCGATGCCGTTCGCGATTCAATGTTGGAAGTGGAAATCATTTGGAACTCGGCGTGATGGGGACACGGCCGCCGGGCGATGATTCGTGGAACGGCTCGAAAAGCCCGCGAAAAAACTGATCGGCCATCGAACGCGTGACAAGGTCGCCCCGTCCACCGACAATCAGGTTGTTTGACAGGTCACGATGATTGCCCCAGTCGCGATACGACCAGCCCCGAATATCGACGTAAGCGTCATGCCAGTCAGAGCGCTGTTTGCGGATAAAAAGAAATGTTTTGTCGGTGCGGACGACGTGGTACTGGAACGCGCCAAACATCAGTCCGCAACCGATCGCCACTCCCAGCAATAGCGAGATCAGTCGCCGCATGACCAAGGCATCCTTGCACTGGAATTAAAACGCGAAGACCGTCAACCCGATAATTCATGCACCCGCACTTTGTGTGGTGCGAGCCCGAACCAGGGTATGGCGGCGCTCCTTAAATCTTCCGTGTCACTAAGCGTGGCAATTCTGGCAGATTGCTGAATTTCGGTAAAGACGAATTCGACCTCAAGGGCCGCAAGACTTTCGTTTGCAGCCCGGAACATTCTCCATGCTGGAATTGAGCGCCGTTCCCCTCGTCACCGGTCCAAAATCAACGACCACCGACCTCCCGAATTCTGACGATTTCACAGAAGAAGTTGTCGCTGGGACAGATCTGGCAGGCCAAACCGGTTTAAGCCCCAGGCGACGAAGGTCTATCCCACCGAGAGCAGCGATAATTCCAAACCAATCAGGTCCTGCACCAGCCATGAGAGGCCGCTTCCGCGGCGCAATGGCTGCTTTGAAAGCAGACGATGGACAAATTCGCCGACTTCGCGCGGCACGTCGGGTGTCAGCGACCGCAAACGGGGAGGAAGCGATTGTTGATGCTTCCGAACGAGATCGATGACCGTTTCACCCTCGAACGGCAGCGAACCGCTGAGCATGCGGTAGAGCGTCACGCCAAGGCTGTAGACATCGCGTGCGGCCCCCCCCAGTTTGCTCGAAATCAAAGTTTCAGGGGCGAGATACTCAGGTGTTCCCGTTACTGCACGTCCGTGGGTCATGAGTTCCTCCTGGACGAGTCGGTCGGGCCGAGCAAATCCCAGGTCGATCAACTTCACCATGCCATTGTCGCACAGAAAGATATTCGAGGGCTTGATGTCTCCGTGTGTGTATCCTGCAACCATGAGGGCGTGCATTCCCTGGGCGCATTGCCGGGCGATCCATAGCGCTTCGCTGCAAAAGAGCCGCCGATCGGCCGCTAATCGATCGTCCAAAGTTCGGCCCGAAAGCCACTCCATCACCAGGTAGGGGGGCTCGATCTCGCAACGGGCATGGCCGACTTTGACGACGTACTCACAAGCGATTTTACGCCCGATTTCGGCCTCATTTTTCAGCAGCTGACGGGCTGCCGGCTGGTCGGTGCAGTCGGCCCGCAACTGCTTTAACGCCTGGAATTGCCCAGTCCGGCGGTCGCGAACCTTCCAGACATCGGCGAACGCGCCGCGGCCGACCAGGGCGATGAGTTCAAAGTCATTGACTTGCGCGAGGCAAGACTCAGGCGCGTGCGACAGGCTGCGCGGAAGTGCGCGCGAAGCCATCGTGGCAGCAGCGGGAGGAGAGGCAGACGGCATTGGGAGATGATCAAACTGGAAGGGCCGCAAGCTGGAAAGGCCGGGAAATACGGCGCTCTGTACCAGTAGTATCGGCTGTAGTCCGGGCTTGAAATGAGCCGCCATTGCGTCCAGGCGAATCTCGTTTGAACGACCGCCGGCAGCCCGATCGATTTCCGATCGGGTAATCTCGTGGTCCGTCAGTTTTATTTGAAAGGTTCAATCATCGGGCAAACAGGCCTGAGTTTCGCGTGTGCGTGATGGGTAGAGAATCGCCAGATGGCTTTGCAATGGGCTGTGTTGCGGCTGATTTTGCACGTTTCGACTTCGCAGGTCAGATATATGCGATAACTGATCGGGCGAACCAGGCATTGGCCACCCTATTGAGCTAGTCGTCGGTGGTCAAAGAGTTTATTGAAACGCTGCGGAAGGTCGCCGGCAGCTGGGGTTCCGGCAGCCCTTCTTGAACCACTTTGTCGGCACGCTGGGCAAACGCGTTCCCCCTCTTCAATTGCAAGTTGGAGAGACTGCCGTGTTCGTGGGGGTGCTCGATCCCGCATGCGGCTGCCAGATCAGAATTTCCCCTTTTCCGGGAACCGATGTGTCTCCCGAGTAACGGTGATAGGCCCCCTGCCAATCATCAACAGGAATCGGAAAGCCGAAGTTGCCCAGATGCCTGGCGTAAAGGCGCAAAAACGTGGGGTTGTCGCGGCACGCGTAAATAAAGGTTGGTAGGAGTTTGATCGGTGCCAGACAGACGATCGAGCCCCGGATCATCCATGCGCCAGTACGTAGTTCGGCGCCACTGTAAAGGACGATTGTTCCCCCTTTCATCTGCAAACCGGCAAAGTCGCGCACGGGACCCTTAACGGCAATGATGCCGCGGCGCATGCGCATGCCGACTTCCAACCCGGCCGAGCCCTCAATGAGAATCGTCCCCTCGCGCATTCCCTTCAAACTTCCGCGATACGCGGCTCCCACCTGTCCACCGACGTTGCCATGCACATGAATCAGGCCGCCGGTCATTTCGCCGCCGACCCAGTCAGAGGCATTGCCCATGACTTCGATTGAGCCTCCCCGCATGTAGGCCCCCAGATGCATGCCGACGTTGCCGACGATCTTCAGCCGGCC
>JAYTRB010000163.1:0-4187 GCA_043746425.1 Planctomycetia bacterium | reverse complement strand
ACCGACCCAGCCGATAACAGCAGGCTTTGATCTTCGACCCGAGTGGAAGTCACCCGTTCAAATACCTGCTGCGATTGTCGCAGACGCTCCCACACCTCGCGACACCGCGGGCACACGGCTAAATGTCGCTGTGCTTCGGGAAGATCGCGCTCTTCCAGGTCATTGCCCGCCGAGAGCGCCAACAGATGGCGGATCCTGCGACAACTAAAATTCAACATGGTCAGAATCACTCTGCTTCTCGAGGTTGCGATCCGTCGCATTGATCTGGGGTAAGGGGACTGCGTCTCCTGATTGGCGGCGCTGCCAGAGGTCTTGAAATCTCACACGGGCCTCGGCTAATCGCCAGCGAATCGTCGCTTCTTTGCGATGCAGAATCGCCGCAATCTCTGATGTCGAAAAGTTTTCGAGATCGCGGAGAATCAGCACCGTACGGTATTTCTCGGAGATTGACTCCAGCACTTTGCGGACTTCCTGCGAGAGATCGAGCGCCTCACGCGGATCGGCCACGGCCGGGTCAGGGCCTTTTTCGATCCGGCTGTCGCTGAATAGCGAGGGCCAGATGCGGCGGCGGCGCTTCCGCAGATAGTCGAGAGCCAGATTGACTCCAATGCGGAACAGCCACGGACCGAACCTGCGCGAGGGGTCGAACTGGTCGAGTCGTTCGTAGACCCGTAAAAAGGTTTCCTGGGCCAGATCACGGGCCAGATCGCGGTCGCGGACGAAACGCAACAAGACACTCATCAGCCGGTTTTCGTAACGCCGGACAAGTGGTTCAAAGGCACTTTTGTCTCCCCGGCGAACCTCTTCGACCAGGCGCGCATCACTGACCGCCCCATCGGGCGGAAAGGTATCGACCGATTGTGTTTCTGAGTCAGACATGCGGATCATGGCGTTTTTCCTGCGACACTCTTACTTACGCCGCAGGCAACGCCCGTGTTGGGTGATTCGACCTATTTCGCCATTATTACAATGCGAGAAACGGTTTGTGGCAATTTCTAATTCGCCAGCTCCTGTCCGAACGCCAGCCGCATCTGCGGATCACGGTGCTGTTCGAACTCCTTGAACAGCAAGCTGGGCTGGATGTCATGGTTGTTCTGGTACTTGTCACTCCGATATTCGGAGATGACTCCCTGCACGGTGTGGTAAATAATCTGGCAGATGGGAACCCCGGGATACACGCGTACCGGCTGCACGGCGAACATTTCGAGCGTCCAGTAGCCGCGGAACCCCACGTCGCCGAATCCGGCCGTCACATGCACGAACAGCCCCAGCCGACCGACCGACGATCGGCCTTCGAGCTGGGGGACATGGTTGAAAGTTTCGGTACGTTCGACCGTTCGGCCCAGGTACAACTGGTTGGGATTCAGGACGATTCCGTCTTGCGGAATGACATATCGCCGAAAGCGGTTCGGACGGCGCATGTCGAGGACGATTTCCTCGTAAACGAGCAGTTCGTTGTGCAGGCGAAGATTGTAGCTGTTGGGGTTGAGCTGGCGCTCATCGAACGGATCGATGATGATGTTTCCGCCAAGCTGGGCCTTGATCTCGTTGCCGGTAAGAATCATATCGACGAGACCCGAATTGCAAATTGAAAAATGGAAATGGAAAACTGCAATGAAAACGGGTGCCGCACTGATCGCTCAGAACTCTTCTCCCATACGCTATTGCACCCGCGTCGAGAGTGCAACCTTGCGCGAGGAAAGCCCGGCGGCCACTCGCGACCCGGCCCCTTCCGATGCCACCCGTTTCCCACGAATGGCTCTGGGCATCCACATTCTTTTTCGACAGTTCTGCAATGGTCGGCTTGCAAAATCACAATTCAAGACTCAATTTGAAGTCGCGGAATATCATGGCGAAATCGACCGCAGAGCCGTATGATAAAAGCGGTCCGTTTCGTCGGGAGTTCTGCTTTTTGAGGAAGTCTTCACGTGACAGATTCGTCAAGCCCCCCACAAGATGTAGACCACCCCCCGGCTGTCGCGGGAGCTCTGGCAGTCCCGATTTCGCCAGGCGAGTTGCTCGACAAGATATCGATTCTTGAGATCAAACTTGAACGGATCGCCGATCGCCTTAAACAAAGTCGCGTCGGCCGCGAACTGCAGATGTTGTCTGAGGTGCGGCAATTCCTTCCCCACACAATTGACCTGGCGGGGTTGACCACCGAACTGAAATCAGTCAATGCGCGTCTGTGGGACATCGAAGACGCAATTCGCGACTGCGAGCGACGACAGGATTTCGGGTCAAACTTTATCGAACTGGCGCGCTCGGTTTACCGCCAGAATGACCGCCGGGCCGCGCTCAAGCGACAGATCAATGAATTGCTCGGTTCGCGGCTGATTGAGGAGAAGGCGTATGCCTCTTATTAGCGACCCGGCGCCCGAAGCCGCGGGCGGTGGCCCGATCGACTCGGCTGGGAAGTCGTCGCGCGAAGTGCAGCTTTCGTCGCCTGACGGCGCGGCCCTCATTAAGCAGGGTCACCTGGCGGCAGCCGAAGAGGCCTTCCGCCAGGAAGTCGATCGTTCGCCGAATGACGCTACAGCCTGCCACAATCTGGCCGTCGCCCTCGCCCGTCAGGGAAAGCTCGCCGATGCCGTGACGTTCTTTCGAGAGGCTCTCGCGCGCGATCCGACATCTGCCGAAACACATCGTAATCTCGCTCTGGCCCTCAGCCAGCTTGGGCGCCGCAAGGAAGGCGAGCACCATTGGCGCGAAGCCGTGCGGTTGGCCCCAGATCTTGCCGCCGCGCGCCACGAGTTGGGGAATTGCCTGCGACTTTCAGGGCGGTTGAATGAGTCGCTCGCACATTTGCGCGAGGCAGTGCGATTGCGCGGCGATGTCGCCGAAGTTCACCAGGATCTGGGGATGGCGCTGGCTGAGATGGGGCAATCTGCAGATGCCCGCAAATGTTACGAGACTGCCTTGCGGTTGCGTCCAGAATTTCCTGAAGCGCTCAACAATCTGGGAATTCTGCTGGAAGACCAGGGGGCACATTTCCAAGCCGAGGCACACTACCGCGCCGCCCTAAAAATGCAGCCGCGATCGGCCGACACACTCAACAATTTGGGCGTCTCGCTGGCGGCAATGCGGCGGCACGAAGAAGCCGCCGACTATTATCGACAGTCGCTCCAATTGAAGCCCGGTTCGCCCCTCGCGTTGAACAATCTCGGCAATGCGCTACGCACGCTGGGGGAAGTCGACGAGGCGATGCACTGTCTGCGGAAGGCCATTGCCTCGCGGCCCGATTACGCCGAGGCGCATAACAACCTGGGCATCAGTTTGATGGAAGTCGGCCGCCTTGACGAGGCCATGCGGTGCTACGAACAGGCGCTGCATCTGCGCCCGCATTACCCCGAGGCGCACCTCAATCGCGCGCTGGCCTGGCTGGGTGGTGCCGAACTTTCCAGGGGCTGGACCGAGTACGAATGGCGCTGGTGCGGAAAAGAGGTAAAACGACGTTCTCTGAGGCAGCCCCTTTGGAGCGGCGCCCTGGCGAAGAAGCAGACGTTGTTCCTTTATTTCGAGCAGGGAATGGGAGACACATTGCAGTTCATCCGCTACGTCGAACTGGCGCAGCGCCGCGCAGCACGGGTCGTCGTCGAAGTTCAGGAGTCGCTCGTCCCGCTCCTGTCTCGCTGCCGCGGAATTGATGAATTGATTCCCTCTGGCGCGGCGGCTCCCGGCTGCGATTTTCAGCTCCCTCTGATGAGCCTGCCCGGCGCCTTCGGAACGCGGCTCGATTCGATTCCTGCCGACGTTCCATACATCTTTCCCGATCCGGAGCGGGTGACGACCTGGAAAGCACGACTGAGCACTCTCAACGGATTTCGCGTGGGGATCGGCTGGCAGGGAAATCCGCAATATCGCGGCGACCGGCAGCGATCGATTCCCGTAGAGCGTTTCGCGCCGCTGGCCGAAGTTCCCGGAGTACAACTCGTGAGCCTGCAAAAAGGAGAAGGTACACGGCAGATCAAGCGGCTCGAGCGTTCCTTTCCCCTCGCGCAATTCGATGATCTCGATTCTGCTGGCGGAGCATTCCTCGATACGGCGGCCATTCTCGCGAACCTCGACCTGGTCATCACTTCCGACACGGCTCTGGCCCACCTGGCAGGTGCGATGGGCGTCGCAACCTGGATCGCCCTCCCGTTCGCCTCAGACTGGCGCTGGTTCCGCGACCGCGACGATTCGCC
>JAYTRB010000162.1:0-3176 GCA_043746425.1 Planctomycetia bacterium | reverse complement strand
TACATGTTCGAAAAAATCGGTGGCAAGGGGAAGGTCATCCACATCGGGGGCCTGAGCGCTCACAGTGGCGCCCAGGGGCGGCGGCAGGGATTCGAGAATGCCCTCAAGGGCCATCCTGAAGTCGAGGTTATCGGCGGCGGCGTTCGCTGGTGCGACTGGAAGAAGGAAAAGGCCCGCAACACGTTCGAGTCTCTTCTCAGCCAGGAAAAAGAGCCCATTGCCGGTGCCTTTTTCCACAGCGACGACATGGCTTTGGCCTGTCTTCCGGCTCTCAAAGACACGGTCCACAGCAAAATGGTTGTGACGGCGGTCGACGGCCAGAAAGAGGGTCTGCAATCGGTTCGAGACGGGGGGCTGGCGGCAACCACCGTCAACCCCGTATGCCTCATTCATCAGACGGCCCTTGTCCTTGGTCAATTCATCATTCGCAACCGAGAATCGATCGAATCAGTGCCGATGGAAATCGTCACGCCGGGGCCGCTGGTGTCGCTCGAACGCAAGAACATTCTCGACGCGATGTTTTATCTGGCAGACCCCCTGCATTGCATGGTGTAAGCGCCTGACTTGTCAAAGCCTGCTGCCATGCCATCTGCCTCATCCATCGCTGTGCCGCTGCTCGAATGCCGGGGAATCGGTAAGAGATTCGGGGGTGCCGTTGCGCTGCAGGGGGTCGATTTCGCTCTCGCGGCCGGCGAGGTTCACGGCGTCGTGGGAAGCAATGGCGCCGGCAAGAGTACGCTGATGAAAATTCTGGCCGGGGCCCTTCCCGACCATGAGGGCACGATTTCGATCGACGGCGTGTCGGTGGCCTTGTCGTCTCCCGGTGCCGCTCTCGCGCGTGGCATCGCGATGGTCTACCAGGAGCTGTCGGGAATCGGCCAGATCTCAGTGGCCGAGAACCTGTTTCTGGGCCGGCAGCCGGTCACCCGCTGGGGAAAAATCGATTGGCGGACTATGAACGACCAGGCCCGCCGTTTTTTGAAAGAGATGGAAATCAACGTCGATGTCGAAAGCCGGCTCGACCGCTTTCCGCTGGTGACCCGGCAAATGGTCGAGATTGCCCGCGGGCTGCACAGCGGGGCGCGGGTCTTGATTCTGGACGAACCGACCAGCTCGCTCAGCCCTCCCGAAACGCGGCGTCTGCTGGCACTCCTCGGGCAACTTAAGGCACGCGGGGTGGCCATCGTGTTCATCAGTCACTTTATCGAAGACGTGCTCGAGATTTGCGATCGGGTGACGATTCTCAAAGACGGCCGATGGGTTGAAACATCATTGGCCGCCAACCTCGACAAGCATCGGGTCATTCATACGATGCTGGGCCGGGGTCTGGATGGTCAGGAGGTGGGTTACGAACAAGCCGTCGCTCTGCCCTCGAAAACCACCGCCAAGCCCGTGCTGCAAGTCTCGCAATTGTCTTTGCCCGGTGCGTTTCACGACATCGACCTGGCGGTCGCGCCGGGAGAATGCCTGGGTTTGTACGGGTTTGTGGGGGCCGGGCATCAGGAGTTCGCGCACGCCGTGGCGGGGTCGGTGGCGGTTGCTGGCGGACGGGTGCTGCTCGACGGCGTGCCTCTGCCCCCAGGAAGGATTCATGCCGCCGTCAAGAAGGGGGTGGTGCTCGTGGCGGCCGACCGGGCCAAGACATTGGTCCGCGGAAGCGAGATCTATAAGAACGTCACACTCGCCCATTTGCAGCGTACGGTCGGCGAATGGCTGACCCCGTCGCGCGAGCTCGCGGCAGTGCGCCCCCTGCTCGATCGGGTGCAATGCCGCCCCCCCCGCCCCCTGCTCAAGGCGGGAAATTTGTCGGGCGGAAACCAGCAGAAAGTGGTACTTGCCAAATGGCTGTTGGGGCCGGTGAAAGTGCTCGTTCTCGAGGAACCGACGCGTGGCATGGATGTAGGCGCCAAAGAAGAAATCATGCGCCTCGTGCGTGACTTGAAAAATCAGGGCGCCGCCGTCATTCTGGCCTCGACTGAACCCGAACTCGTGCTGGCACATTCCGATCGAATCATCACCTTTCGGCGCGGTCGCATTACGAATGAATTCGCCGCGACGACCGTCGATAAAACCGTGCTCTTGAAACATGCCTAAGGATCGTGCAAGCTGAACCGTATGCCACAAGAACCCGATCAGGCGTCAGAGGCGGCCCGTTCTTTGCGATCGCGCTTTGACCTGTCCGAATTCGCTCCCGTACTGACGCTGGCGGCCCTGCTGGTGTTCTTCAGTTTTTCCGGCAAAGCCTTTTTCCATTCGGGAACGATCACGCAAGTGCTCGAGCAGGGGGCCGTTCTGGGAATCGTATCGGCCGGGCTGACGTTCGTACTCTTGTGCGGCGAAATTGATCTGTCGGTGGGCTTCATGGCCCTCTGGTCGGCTTGTCTGTGCGGTGTGCTCTTCAAGTCGCTCGGCGCCGTGGGAAAAGCCTCAGAACAGGCCGATCCGTCGACGGCCGTCGTGGCGATCGTCATTCTTCTGCCGCTCATCACGGCCGTTGTCCTGGGATTTCTCTCGGGCGTTCTGACCATCACATCGCGTCTGCCGAGCTTTATCATCACGCTGTCGATGATGTACATCGCCTATGGTCTGGCGTTGTACCTGACGAAAAGCGAGCAATACCGCATGCCGTGGCTGATCGAACGGATCGGCAACGGTGGCTTCGCCGTGACCCGCAGTCTGAAGATTCCGCACAGTGCGGTACTCGCCGCGGGAATTCTCGTGGTGGCGCATCTCGTGCTGCAATACACGCGGTTCGGCCGGTATGTGTACATGACCGGCGGGAATCGTGAGGCAGCGCGGCTGGCTGGCGTTCGTACCGATCGCATTGTCGTCGCGAGCCTCGCCTTGTGCGCTCTGACGGCCGGACTGGGGGGGCTCGTCAACGCGGGCCGGTTGGGAAGCGTCACGCTCGATCAAAATGCCGATCTGCTGCTGAACGCCGTCGCCTGCGTGGTGCTGGGAGGGACGAGCCTGTTCGGTGGCGAGGGAGGAATTCCGCGGACGGTGGTGGGCGTTCTTACCTTGTCGGTCTTGAAAGTGGGCCTCGACAAAATTAACTGGATCGACAATTACATGCGCACCTTTCTGCTGGGAGTCGTCTTGCTGGGAGCGCTCGTCCTGAATGGCTTATTGGCCCGCCGCCGGAAGGTCCACTAGTGGCGACCATTGCTGATCCA
>JAYTRB010000161.1:0-7397 GCA_043746425.1 Planctomycetia bacterium | reverse complement strand
CGGAAGAACTGCGATCGCGATTTCTTCGTCGAAGCCGGCAACCCGCGTGCTGATCAGTTTAATGCTTGCCGAAAGATCTTTTCCGAAGACAATCTCCGGTTTTTCAGTCTTCAGCACGAAGAGCGGGGGTGGATTCACTCCGATGGCCACAGAGTGCGACAAAAACTGCGGGGGAACAGGAAGGCCGCTGAAGGCCGCCTTCTGGGCATCAGTGACCGTGGCGATAGCCTGATACTGCACCGCACCCACTTGAGAAGTTCCCGCTATGCGAAGGGGATAGACCTTTCCGGTGCCCACGTCCGGAGCACACTGGATGGTCATGACAGTCGACACGACACCCGGACCGATCACTGTTGGAGTCGCGACGATTCCTGACGGCGCGTCGAGTAGCGTCAAATTGATCGGGCCACCAAAACTGCCACGAACGGCGGTGACCGTCACGGTTGCGAGACCTCCGGCCGGAATGTTGATCGTATCTGTTGATGCCGCCAACAGGAACTTCTCTTCGTGCGGACTCACCGCAATGCGGTAGGCAAATTCAGGACCGCCCCGTCCGTGAAGATCAGTGGCGATCAGCGTATAATCGCCATCGGCCGGAAACGTGTAATCGATGACGGCATCGCCAGGTCCCGTGTCGTCGACGACTGCGACTTCTCCCCCGTCCGGCTTCAGCAATCGCAGAAACAAATCGCTGGGCGACCCTTGGGTATGGGTGACACTCGTAAACGTGAAACGCTGACCCGCCTTGGCTGTGAAGATGAAGCGATCGACGTCGCCGCGCAGATCGAAGCGGCCGTTAAGACCTGCTCCAAGAACGACGCGGGTCGCTTGGGCAGGCTCGTTGTTCGGTTCGACTTCGAGGGCTTCGGGGCTGGAACTCAGCGCGACCATCGCAAAGCCGCTGCTTTTGCCACTGGCGGCCCTGGCACCCAGGGGAAGCCAGTCGAAGCCGGCATTTGCGGCGATATTTACTGGAATTTGCTGGGCCTCTTGGGCGGTGCTGCCAGCAAACCCGACGCTGGCCGCGACACCACGCTGAATGCCCATCGGATAGGCGACCGTAACGCATGGGAAGTCGCCAATTCGCAGTCGATAATGGAAATTGCCGCCCCCTTGAAAGCGAATATCGTGCACCTCGACGAAATACTCGCCCGCGTCTTTGAACGTATATGATAGCATTGAATCGAGCCCCAGGCCGGGCGCGTCTTCATTGTATGCCAATTCCCGACCCTTGCCGTCGAGCAAACGGATCATCGGATCGAGCGGAGACCCGAGCCGGCGAGCCAAAACCTCGATCGACACACGCTGCCCCGCGACTGCCTGAAACTTGTAGAAATCGCGGCCCAGACTGTCGACGAAACCGTCTACCGCCAGGGGGAGTGCGAGCGGCTGAGCCGTGGCGATCGTCTGGTTCGGCTTGACCTGCGCCACCGAAGGCAAATCGTCGAGCGCGAAGAGCTTAAGGTTTGATATCCCCTGCGGTGTCGCGATGCGAATGCCGTGAACCCCAAGCGGCGCATCGGCCGGAAGCTTCAAGCGGTACGTAATCTCGGCGGCGTTTGTTCCATTGCCCGCAATGTCGGCGGGAAGCAGGGCTTCCACCGGGAAAGTCGTCCACAGCTGGGTGGGCCCGGCAAGGTTGCCCCCACGAAGCTTGACATCGACTGTCTGTCCCGGCGCCGCGGCTTGCGGAAACGTCGAAGCAATCGAGGGCAGCGGGACTTGACCCTGCGCGAGACTGGCAGCTCCGGCCAAGCAAACGAGGAACCATGCAGGAACGAAGCCGCATCGAAGGCATCTTCGCATCGGAGTACTTCTCCGTTTGAGGAAGGAGTCAAATGGACCAGGCAGTGCGTCGTCGGAGAAATTCAGGCGGGAACCTTCACCATAGTCTTGGAGAAGGTCATCCAGGTGGGGAAAGCTGTTGTGGTGACGACTGTTGTTGCGGCCGAGCCAGATCAACGATGGTTTATATACTACATCATAGGAGGGGATGTGTCGTCACGTCAAAGGCAAATGGGGAGACTGCGGGAGGAATACGGAAGAAAGTTCGCGACGGACGAGGAACGGTAACAATTCTCATCAATTTTAGTGTTCTTCACTTTCATCTGTTTTTTCTTCTTCCCCTGGTTCTGGCGCAAACAATTCGAAGACCCGATTGGAAGGCGAAAGGAAGTCGATTTCTTCTTTGCGACCACTCAATTCCCACAAATAGTACCCGATGAATGGGCGGCTGGCGGTTTCCGGATTGGAGGCGAGCGCATCGCGAAAGAACTCCTCTGCGTATTGCAGTTGTCCCTCTTCCAGGTAGGTGAGAGCCACATTCAAGCGCAGGTTAGAAATCGCTTCGGGCGCTTGATAAAAGTAGCCAGTGGCCGAAGCAGTTACCGACAGTGGCCAGGCGGAATTGGTATTATGCGGCGCGGCGCTCAATAAAAGTCCGTTAAGGGCTTGCTTCTCGGCCACATTTGCCGCGGTTTGCCAGCGCTCTGTCGCCGCGTTGTAGTCGGCAAACGGCAGGCTGGCGAGAGCCACAACATCGGCCCAGTCGGGCAGCCCGGCCTGTTCGCCGATCTCGGCAAACCGCCCGGCGGCATTGTAGGCGTCTTCAACCTGACCAGCCTCAAGCATCAGCCGGATGCGCCCCTGCTCGACCCTCGGATCGCGCGCAATTTCTGGACCGCCCCGATCAAGTTCCCGCAGCGCCCGGAGGATACACCCTTGCTGCAAATAGCGCTGGGCGCTATTGATCGGATTCTTGTCATTCACCGCCTGCTGGGCAACTTCTTCGTCAATTTGTTGCAGTCTTTTACGAAGCTGGCCAAGCTGCTCGCCGGTCTGTTCGAGCTCTTTGGCATTCACATCGGGATCAGACGCCAGAAACTGATCGTAGGCTTCGAGGTGCCGCAGCGCCAGGTCGAGCCGTCGCGATTCAAAATAAACCTGCATCAGTTCCTTGTGTGCGGCAGGATTGTCGGGGTCACCCACCAGAGCCTGATTATACGCCGCAACGGTTTGTAAGTACCGCATTCCCGCACGATGACTGCGGGAGCCGTTCAGGGCCCGTGCGGCCTCGGCCTTCGCGAGAAAATCGTAGGCCTGTCCCAGGAAAAGATATCCTCTTACCGAATTGGGGGCTTTGACCAAACCCGCCTGGAAACCGCGGATCGCCAACAGCAACATGGCATGCTGCGATTGCTGAAGTCGAGGCGGCAATCCTTGCGCCGAAGCCAGCAGTACCAGATGCAGGGCCTTATGAATCTCTGGCGGTTGATCCTGCCGGGATGACCAGAAATACTTCTGGTAAAACGAAGGGGGCCTGATCCAACGGTCGCGGCCCGCGAATGGCGGGCTCTCGGTGCGAAACGCCTGCTTCAGGAAGTTAATGCCGTGCGTTTCGACATATTGCACAAGCTGCGGCTCATCGGCGTCAGCATCTTTGCGATACAAGACGGCTGCGACGGCGCCGAGGTTCGTCCATTCCCAGTTGCTCTCGTCCTGCAAAAGATTAAAGAACAATTCATAGTCTCGCGGAGACATAAGCCGCACCACGATATGGCTGACGTGGTGTTTGTTGAAGGCCTTCTTCCACACCTGTCGATTGGGCCGCTTCACGAATTTCTGATCGTCCTGATTGCGATGCGGCAGCAGCGCTTCGCGCGCATGCAGATGTTGCGCCAGCAGGCTGTCCTCCTCGTCTGCAGCATGGTAGACCGCCACCCGGCTGTCGACAAACACCTGTTCATCGACCCAGATCAACTGGTCTCCCTGCGTCAACAGGACGTTGAACGGGCGATGATCGAAGCTGGCATCGCCAGCCAGTTGAAGGCGCAGATCATCGAGTTGCATTTCGAGGTTGTGGTCGAGTCCGTAGCCGGTGCGCACCGCCCCGGCCGCCGAATCTCTCAGCTTTCCGGTACCGCCAAAAAAGGCCAGCGCGGCAAAAAGTACTACCGTCAGACCCCGCCCGCCCCGCGAGAATACCAATTCGCGGGTTTCGACCGAGTACGTCTGCCGGCATGTTGCAGCATACCACCCCTGACCGTTGAGAGTGGCCACCACGCAGCCGACAATACCCGCGACCGGAAGTTCATGCAGACAGGCGACGGCCAGCAATACAAAACCGAGATAAATGGCCACTTGCGCCCAATCTAGACGCGCTCGATTCAGGACGATCGTCACAGCAGCGGCGACAAGTACCGCCAAGGCGGCGATTCCGGCTGGATCTGGGTTTGACCATAATCCAGTCCAGAAGCCTTCGGTCAACATCGAGAAGTATTGCATCGCCTGAATTCCAGGGGCCTTCGGCTCTCCGAGAACCGCCTCTGATAGGTAGTCGCGCCACGCGGGGTACTCGACTCCATACGCGAACCACGGAGCTGCCAAAGACTTCCAGCCAAAGGGATGCGCCAATGTTGCAACAATTGAAGCCCCCGTGACGGTCCAGAGATGGCGCCTGGCCGCGCCTGAAATGGCGGCTGGCGACGCCAGCCAGCCCGCCAAGCTGTCGCCAGCGGCAAACAACACGAGGAAAGCCAATCCGACCCAGGCACGCGCGTCGAGGTTACTCCATAAGAAAAAAAGGGGGACAATAACCCACAGACGTTTCGCCAACCCGCGGTCGGTCTTTTCTGGCTCGTTCGTCGATAACGAATCGCGCCATCGAAACACCAGACAGAGCGCGAGCGCTAGTCCCAAAAACGTCATCAGACCTGGCTCGGCTGAAAGGCGCAGATGGCACCCCAGCAGCGCCGCTGCGCTGCAGATTGACCCCCACCAGGTCGGCAGTCCCGGACGGCTGATGGTGCCGATGAGCCAGAAGGCGATGGCAATGACCACGGCCTTGAAGACCGAAAGTCCGGTGAATGATCCTACCGCGTAGATTCCCGCCGCCAGCAGATCGAAACCCCACGACAGGTTCAACCAGGGGCGATCGAGGGCCGTATACGAAAAGACGTCGGTGGCAGGAGGGATGAAACCATGCGCGGCGAGGTATTGGCCGGTTTTAATATGAACCAGGCTCGCGGTCTCGATGATGCATGTGCTGCCCAGAAGAAACGCCAGCAGCACGACCGCCCAGCGCAGAACGAAATCGCCCCGGATCGCTTCTTCTTCGACAATTTCTGGCGTCAGCGGTTCGTATTCGTCAATTTCGTCGTCGGGAGCCGGGGCAGCCGCTTCGACCGCAGGGATTTCGGCATGAGCGGATGCGGCGGCGGCCGACTCGCCGGTTATCGGTCCGTCAGCCGGCAGTCCGACGATGGGACGATCGGGAACTGGGGGGACACTCGAATTGGATGCGGAGAGTTGCGGCTCGTTTTCGGATGCGGGCACTGAATCGCTCGGGTTTCATGAAGAAAGGGACACGTAAAAGAAACGGCTTCTCAAAATTGAATCGATTCACCGAATTCGTGTTGCATCGAATAATAAAAAAGAGAACTTTTTCTACCAGCATCTTACGTCATTAACGATATTTGTGCTGGAAAATCGAGCCGCGCGAACTGTGAGAAGCAACCTGCGGCAGCAATCGGCAGAATGGATGCTGGAATCGATTTTCAAATCGGCCGGCAAGCCCGTGGTGCGGGCACCATGCTACGGGCAAATGACCGGCATGGTCAAGCGAAGACCCCAGTCACTCCCAATCGCAGGATGATCCAACCCGCTGCGAACGCCTCTTTCAGACTGATTTTCGACGTTCCGTGCCGGCGATTCTCGAAGACAATCGGTGTTTCGCCGAATCGGCATCCGATTCTGCGGCAGCGATAGAGAATCTCTTCCTGAATGGCATAGCCCCGCGCCACAAACCGGTCTAACTTCAACTCCCGCAGTCTGCTGACGCGATAGCACCGATATGACCCGCTGTTGTCGCGGGTTTTCAGACGCAACACGGTGCGGGCATAGCCGTTTATGGCTCGGCTCATGAAATGTCGCCACAAACCCCAACCGACAACGCCCCCTCCCACCACATACCGAGAACCAATCGCGACGTCGACCCGGTCAATCAGTGCCAGCAATTCAGGGATATGCCGTGGATGATGACTGAAGTCGGCGTCGAGGTTGATCAGCAATGTGTAATCGTTCTCAATCGCATATCGAAAGCCTGCCAGCGTGGCAGTACCCAAGCCCATTTTACAGGGACGATGCAACACATGGACACGCCGATCACGGGTCCGCCACTCATCGGCCACCCCTCCCGTGCCATCTGGAGAATTGTCATCAATCACCAGAATCTCGGCTGTCGGTGCGAACTGCCAGATTTCTAAAATGAGAGCCGCCAGGTTGTCGCATTCGTTGTAGGTACACAGCGTGACGAGCAACCGTTCGGTTGCGATCATGCGCTGGCACCACAAGCTGCGGTTTGAAGAGTGCCTTGCGACCGTGGGGGGCATCGGAATCGAAATGAAGCAGCGAGAGGCCGCGGTTTCGGCTCCTCGGGCTGTTTACTGGCTGGAACACTTCGCCTGAGGGGAATCCCCCGTTTGCCTGGCAGCACGATTCCTTCTGCCGGCGCGGGCGGTGTTGTATCGCCTTCTTCAGGCGGGGCCGGGCGCGGCTCTTCGGCGAGCTTACCACCGCGCACGCCATCTTCGGCGTCGAGAAAAGCCTGCGCGTACGTTGGAGTAGGAGAAAGCTCGACCGCCGCCTCGAAGAAGGTGTGGGCCTGGTCGGAGTCGCTGTTGAAGTGCAGCAGAACCCCGATCAGGAACAACCGGTCGGCATCGCGAATGTCGTCGCCCACCCATCGCGCCACTTTGTGCAGTACGGCATTCTTTGATAAAACATTGTCGGCTCCGAACAGCTCATCGAGCAGAGCGCCCTTTGCGGACCAGTCGGCATCGAGTCGCATGGCCCGTTTGATTTCGTCGACTGCTTGAGTGTAATTGGTCGTCGCGGCCAAGGCCATCGCCTTGCGGAAACGGGGTTCTGTGCGAGCGGGGGCCGCGCTCATGGCCTGCTTGTAGTGGTCGTAGGCTTGCAGGTAATTTCCCTTGGCGAACCATTCGTCACCTTGCGCCTGATAGCGGATGCTCTTGCGAAGCGCCTCGGGTGAGGTTGGCTTATCGAAAAGCTTGATGTTCGCCTGTACGGGCTGCGGTTCAGGCGCGCGCGCCCCTCGATTTTGATTCGCAGCGCCATTCCGCGGTGCCGCCGGTTGTTGCGTCGGGGGGGCGTCGAACGCAATCGTCTGGCTGTAGAATGACCGCGGCTGCCTCACCACAGGCGCCAGCGGGACATAGCTGTAATACGGGCCGAAATTCGGATAGCCAAAACTGGCATCGGCATAGGGCGTAGTGATGTACGGGGTGTACCCGCCAAGCGGACCGTAATACCAGTTCAGCCCCCCGAATCCGAGATTCGAGAAGCGGTTGTACGAATTGTAACTTGGATAGGAGATA
>JAYTRB010000160.1:0-8929 GCA_043746425.1 Planctomycetia bacterium | reverse complement strand
CGGTCGGCAGGAATCACCAAAGCCAGAAGCCCGCGCGCCACATCGCGAATCGACTCGTCCCTGTGATTTGTGAGTGCTTGGATGGTTGCCGGGTCGAGTTCCGCGAGTGCCACGCGCTGGGCCTCAATCTCGTAAAGCAGTACTTTGGTATGGGGCGTCGTACGTAGCATGGCTTGCAGAACGCGACGGCGCGTGCCCGGCGTTTGCGATCTGAAATCGGCCATCAATGACAGGCCCACCGTCGAATCGTCAAATGTCGACAGCACTTCGATCGCCGCACCCCGCAGTTCCTGAAACGGGTCGGATTTCACCAGATTGAAGAGCGCCGGCCCGGCGATCGCAAAAGGGGCAAATTGCAGCACGCCTATGGCTTCAAGTCGCAAATCGATTGGGACTTCGAAGTCATGTGCCGTCCGGCCCGCTTGATCGAAGATGTGCGCCAGGTCGGCCCTCAGGCCGGTTTCCAATTCATCCATCTGGTCGATTGCCTGTGGCACTGAGCCGCCACGCCGCGTGAGACCGCGGCCCCAGCCATTGATCGCTGCGAAATTCCTCGCTCTGGATTCTGCTTCCTCTCCACCGCGAGTGTGGATGGCCAGAAGTGTGGCCAGTTCTGGCGCCATTTCTTTTGCTTCGCGACGTGCGCCGACAATTTCAAAAAGCTCGCGCAGCAGTGGCCGATAGTCTGGCGCCTCGGGGGGCGCATTGTGCGCCGTTCGTTTTATATCGTTCAAGATCTCGTGCAGCAGCAGTTGCGGGGCCTGAGACACTGAACTATACGCCGCCTGCCGCATCCATTCGTCATTTGCGCCGGCTATGGCGATTCGCGCCAGCGCTTCGTAGATTTGTTCTACGGATTCGGCTTCTCCCAGAGAGAGTGCCAGTTGGAACTCAATACCGGCCGGACTACTCACATTCAATATCGCCTTTCGCAAGCGTTTCGAGTCGCGCAGCTTAGACTCCGACAGTGCGATGGCATGTTGCTGCACAGGCCGCGCTTCAGCACGCCTGCGTGAGTCCCCGGTAGAAGCCGGTTCAGACAATACCCCCGCCAGCAGTTCGTCCGAAAGACATTTCAGACCGTGCAAGACATGAAGAGCGAGCACTCGCGACGGAAGAGTGCCCGCAGGGTCACCGGCCAGCCGTTCCAGCATTGCCACCGCGGATTTGTCTTGCCGTTCAAAGAGCAGCCGCGCGGCCATTGCGCGTTGCCAGGCGTTTGGATGTGCAATGAGGCTTGCCAAACCGTGCGCTGGTAAATCGGAGAGTCTCATTTTCCCGCGTCGTTCCGGTTCAATTCTTTTGTCTTTTGAAACAACCCGATAGATTCGTCCGCGATCGCTGCCATCATACAAATCGGCGCGGTTCTTGAGCTCAGTGGGCACCCATTCCGGATGTTCAATCACCGCACGGTACATATCTACGATGTATAAGGCGCCGTCGGGACCATCCGCGAGATCGACAGGCCGGAACCACTCATCCGAAGACGCTAGAAACTCGACCTTCTCTTTCGCGTAAAGGGATTTAAAAGTCGATCCGTCCTGTTCGAGGATATCGCGATGAACCAGATTGCCCGTTGGATCGCAGACAAAGCTGTTTCCCTGAAATCGTACCGGCAACTTGTCTCCCCGATGAATGAAAACTCCGCACGCCGCGGTAAACTGGCCGGCGTGCAGATTCGAGGTCGTCCACGCCCTGGTGATGGGGAAAATCTGCGACTTCTCTGCTGCCGGCGAAACGTCGTGGCATACGTCGCGGACCGCGAGAAATGGATTGCGTTTGAGATACCGATCTTCGAGAACGACATGGCGACAGGGATTGCGGTTGCTGCACACGAACCGATTGCCGAAATCGTCGAAAGTCAAACCGAACTGGCCGTTTCCCGACACGGCATCGCAGGCACCGGTAAGCGGGTCAAAGCGGAAGTCCTTGCCATTGATCGATACCGGAGAAATCACGCCGCCCCACTTCTGCTTCTCGCCGATGATTGTGCCGCCCCGCAGGCCATTGGCGACATAGATGTAATTGTCGTAGGCGAACCGCGGATGATTGGCACGCAGTTGAGGGTTTTCCTGCGCGAATCCGCGAAACCACGTTTCGCGCACATCGGCCCGGTAGTCGCCGTCGGTGTCTTTTAAATACGCGATCTCGCCGCCCAGCGTCACGATCACGCCGCCGCGCCAAGGCTGCACGCCGGTGGCGAACAGCAAGTTGTCGGCGAAAATGTGGGCCGTCTCGAAGCGACCGTCGGCGTCGCGGTCTTCGAGCAGTTTGATCCGTGATTTCGGCGGCTCGCCAGGTGTCGGGCCGTTTGGATAATCGCTCATTTCGACAACCCACAAGCGGCCATCTTCGTCAAAAGCGATGCACACCGGAGCAACCACTTCTGGCTCACTGGCGACGATCTCGACCTGCAAATCTGCCGCCACGCGAAAAGCTTTCAGCGACTCCTGCGGCGACAGAGGACTTTTAACAACTGAGGAGACTTCGGCCGCCCGTAACCCTGGAACCAGGACGCTGCCGAAGATCAGCGCCCCGACGAATAGTCGACGCATGAGTGCGTGCCGCAATACAGTGCGTCGCGTCTTCGCGAATGAGGCGGCAGCAGACTGCCAGAGTATCAATGAATCCTTTTGGATCATGCTGCAATGTGCCCCTGGCAGCCGGTTGACGAACGGAACTGCATCCAACTGGACTCATAACAAACTTGACCGCAGATTGCGCCGATACACGTGATTACGTGCGCATGAACTGGATCGATCAATTCACAGCACAAAAAGTTTCTTGTTCTAATGCCGGGCGACCTGCGTGAGACAGTTGGGGTCGTTGTGGTCGATGCACGGGAGCGCATCGACGGGAAATAGGTGATTATACTTCAACCCGCTGCCGGTATTAAACAGCACGATTTCCTCATCGGGTTTTAGCCAACCTGCCGCAAGCAGCTTCTCGGCGGCCTTCCAGACCGCCCCCCCTTCGGGGCAGGCGTAGATTCCCTGATAACGCGACATTTCAACAACACCCTCGAGCAACTCGGCGTCACTGACAGTAACGGCGGTTCCGCGGCTTTCACGTAACACTCGAAGCATCATGAAGTCGCCGATCGCCGCCGGCACGCGTAGCCCCGACGCGACAGTCGTGGCATTGGGAAATAATTCAGCGTGCTCTTTTCCGGCCTGAAACGCGCGGACGATCGGTGCGCAATTCTCAGCCTGCACGACAACCATGCGGGGTCGTTCTGCCCCGATCCAGCCGAGTTGCTGCATTTCGTCAAAGGCCTTCCACATACCGATCAATCCCGTTCCACCACCAGCCGGGTAAAGAATGCAGTCCGGCAGCCGAAGCTGCGTCGTGCCATGCACCTCCGCCAAATCGAAAGCCAGCTCGTAGCCCATCGTTTTCTTACCCTCAATGCGAAACGGTTCCTTGAGGGTCGAGAGGTCGAACCAGCCGAACTCGGCACAGCCGCGCTTCACCAATTTGCCGCAATCACTTATCAAGCCATTGACGAGAAACACTTTCGCACCGGCGACGGCCGATTCGATGATGTTGGCTGGTGGAGTGTCCTGGGGCATGAACAGGAAGCATTCGAGTCCGGCGCGGGCTGCGTAATAGGCGGCCGCGCCCGCGGCGTTGCCTGCCGATGGAAGAGCAATCGTCTTCACCCCAAGTTGTACGGCCCGGGTAATCGCTGCCGACATCCCGCGCGCCTTGAAGCTGGCAGTCGGATTAAAGGACTCATCTTTGACGAACAGATTGGCGAACTTCGCGAATGGGCCGCGGGGGGTGCCGCGCAACAGGGGGGTCGTCCCTTCGCCGAGCGAGACGGCATTTTCGGGAGAATCGACAGGAAGCACCTCCCAGAATCTCCACATCGATCGCAATGGCCGCTGGCGAATGAGAGCGGGAGTGAATCGGTCGCGGAGCGACTCGAGGTCGTAGCCGGCTACGAGCGGCTTGCCGCAGGCGGTGCACAGATTCTGCAGACAATTGATCGGGAGCTGGAAATTGCAAGAGGCACAAACAAGTGAGGTATGCATGATGGCTATTATTGTACAGCCAGTCGATATGGCCGCCAATGAATACGATTGCATGTGATTCGATAAGCAACGCAGCCCTTCCCGCCAAACGACATGAAGTCTAATGAAAATCGCGATCGACGATCGAAGTGGCGATATAACGATCGATCATAGACCCAGCAGTCCGCGGCGACTGCTCGCAGCCTCCATATGAATCCGATAAGATTGGGCGCACAGCAAAGGGCCGTTTACCCCGTCCGAACGTGATGAATACAGCTATGAGTGAACATTGGATCGCCGACCGAATGCGGCGGATAGACGCGTCAGGCATTCGCAAGGTCTTCGATCTCGCGGCTCGCATGACCGACCCGATCAACCTGAGCATCGGGCAACCGCATTTCGATACTCCTGAGCCGATCAAACAAGCGCTGAATCGGGCAGTTGCCGCGGGCAAAAACGCCTACAGCCAGACGCAGGGAATCGTCCCGCTCATCGACAAAATTCAGCAATCTGTCACCGCGCAGTTCGGTCATTCCGATCGCCAGGCATTTGTCACCAGCGGCACGAGCGGCGGTTTGATGCTGGCACTCGAAGTGCTCGTCAATCCTGGCGACGAAGTAATCGTCTTCGATCCGTGGTTCGTGATGTACAAACACCTGACGACATTGGCCGGAGGCAAGGTTGTCGAAATCGACACTTATCCCGATTTCAGGATCGACCTCAACCGCGTGCGGGATGCCATCACCCCACGTACCAAGGTCATCGTCTGCAATAGCCCCGCCAATCCCACGGGCGCAGTCGCCACTGCTGACGAGCTCGAAGGACTGGCGTGCCTGGCTGCCGAAAAAAACGTCGCCCTTATCAGCGACGAGATCTACCAAACCTTCTGTTACGACCGCCCCTTCATCAGCCCGGTGACGTGGAACGATCAAACGATTGTCATTGACGGCTTCAGCAAATCGCATTCGATGACAGGCTGGCGCATCGGCTGGGCTCACGGACCGCAGCACGTGATTCAGCAGATGCTCAAGCTCCAGCAGTTCACGTTTGTCTGCGCCCCACACCCTGTGCAATACGCCGGTCTGGTCGCCTGGGATTTAGACGTTTCCGATCAAGTCATTGAGTACAAAGCGAAGCGCGATTTCATGGTCTCGCAGCTTAAAGATGTTTTTGAAATCCATGGGGCCGAGGGGGCCTTCTACTTATTCCTTAAAGCCCCTTGGGGCACCGGAACCGAATTCGTGACCGAAGCCATCCGCAATAATCTATTGATCATTCCCGGCAGCGTTTTCAGCCCGACAGACACTCACTTCCGTCTCTCGTACGCCGCCGAAGACCGCACGCTCGAGCGCGGCTGCGAGGTCTTGCGCAAGTTGGCTCGACAGGGCGCCTCTGATTGAACATTTACGTCGATACGTGCCAATTGCATGGCACAGACCAGGCGCTGCTGAGTGCTCGCCTTTCTGACGATTGCAATCCGCCGCAAATCTGCCGTCATTAGCCTTGGGGTCTTCGGCCCTCGGCTCCAGGTTTGTGTCATCAGTTGTTCTGGCCGCTCGCCTTGACGCGGACCTCTCGCATACTGCGAATCAGGCTGGTAACTGAGGCGGTCACACTGCAAGCCCGGTCAGCCGGTGGCCATCCGCCAGTTGCAAGAGGCCCGACAAGCGCATACGGCGGTGCAGCAATATCCCTCAAAGTCAAATTCCGGTTTCTTAGAGCCGTATAACGGGCTTGGCGAAAAGTTGACCTCGACCATCGGCGCAGACCCACGACAGTTTGGAAACGGTCCCCTGCGTCGAATGCGAGTCGGCCGCTTTACCCGCTTGCAAAGAAAGAGTTGCGGGCACAGTTCGAATCGCTATGCAGAAGCAGTCGCGTCTGGCAGAGACGGGGGGGGCTGAGATGTCGCGGCTTCGCGCACCAAGATGTCTGGCAGATGCACGGGCGTACCTTTGACCGTCACGTACAGCAGGGGCCAGTCAGTGGCAGGCGTCAGCGGCTCGAAACCTTGCTCGCTCACCAGAAAGGTGTCTCCCACTTGAGCGGCCCCGACTGAGGGATGCCAATGCACAGCCATGCGCGGCAGAAGCGTGATTCCTGCGGTCGGGACGAGCGCAACTTCACTAGGGGAGTAGCCGACCACGTCGGCCTGGTCGGCAGCCTGCCATTCTTCGCCGATTCCCTGTTTTTCGTAAATCCGGTTTACTTTCTGCCAGACGGTGGAAAACGCCCAGCCGGCTTGTGAAAAGTACGCTCCTGTCGCTTCCAGAATTCCCGCCTTCTGAAAAGAGACAATCAAATCGTCGGGAGGACTGCCGAAAACGACCGATCGTGTGACACTGCAGCACAATCCCCAGCGGCTGACAGTTGCCGACAGGAAACACCAGCGGCGCAGAGGATGTTCGCCGAAATTCCAGTGCCTGTAAGCCAAACCCCGGCCATCGGCAACCGCGCGCAGGCACAATGGCTGCACTTCGTGACGAATCAACCTGTTCGCCAGGTGGCCAGCAATGTCGGCCTCAGTCTGGCCTGGCTCGATATGCCGCCCGGTGGCTTCCACCGCATGTGCAGCAAGTGCCCCCAGCTTTCGCATGCGTTCGCATTCGAGGACCGTCAACGGAATCCGCAGGGAACCGATCTCGGCCGACTCGTCGGTCGCGGCTGCCATAGGAACATCGGCCGCGACATTTCGTCCGCGGCAGAGATCGTCAAACAGCCCGTTTCTGCCTTCGTGCCACGGCCGCTGTTTCAACTGAAAGCCGAGGCCACCCAGTTGTTTGTCGAATACCTGCCCCGAATCCGCGTTATTGGCAAGCACGACTCGGGCATCAGGAGTGATGAAAAGGGCGGCCGTCGGTTCCCATCCTGCGTGACGGGGACATTCGGCCCCTGAGGTGAACCAGGCATAATTCGAGGGCTGCCTGATCAATAGTCCGTCATACCCGCGGCGAACCAGAAATTCAGCGATCTGCGACTGCTTGCGCTCGACTTCGTCATACCGATCAGGATCGGAGAAATCGAACTCGCCAGACGAGAGCGGATGCGTCGGTTGGTTCATCACGATCGCCATCAGGGGCATCCGCAGGGTTGACGAAGGTCGAAATCCACACGACGCGTCAAGTATAGCACATGCCGTCCCCCCACGGGCACGAGAAAAATACGCATGAAAATCAAAATTTCAGGCAAAAACCTCAGAATCGAACACGCGCACTTTCTTCCATGTGGGCTTATTTTCTGCGACAAATTGCAGGTGGCGAGGATGCTGCTGATAGGCGTCGTGGTCGGCCATTGTCTGAAAGACGACATGCAGCCCAACGTCGAATTCATGATCGTTTACTGGGCGGATCAGAGACTGGCACAGAACGCCCGCACTGAAATAGACCTCTCCCGGGTGGTCGGTAAGGTGCTTCCGGCAGGCATCGACCAATCTCTGCCGTGCAGAGGCAGAATTCTCGTGCAGGGTGAAAAAGACGTTGTGTACGAGCATGGGGGAAGGAGGCGACATGCAAGAACTCCAGGGTTGGAAGGACATACTCTTGACGCAAAGCAAAATCGGCCGCGGTCGCAAATCCGCCACGGCGGATGCGGCCCTCGGGCCGCTGATAGCACAAGACAAAAAAGCTCCAGTTGACTATTGTAGTGACGTCTTACCCGAAGGAAAGCCGCAGGCGAAAGGCCGCTGAAAGTTCATGGAAACCACATACGAATCGCACGGCATAAAATTCTGCTATCCGGACGATTGGGATCTGAGCGAACAGCGCGAGGCCGATCAGATCTCGATCACTGTCTCCAGCCCTGAAACGGCTTTCTGGACTTTGAGCCTGTTGCCACATTGCCCCGAACCCGATGAAATCGTCGCCGCCGTGCTGGATGCGTTCCATGAAGAGTACGATGAGTTGGACGAGTACCCGGCGAGGGTTCGGCTGTGCCAGCGTCCTACGGTTGCCCGAAACCTCGACTTCGTATGTCTGGAACTGTTGAACTCAGCCGGCGTCCGCGTCTTTCGCGTCCCGGAATTTACGGTACTGGTCCTGTTTCAGTTGACCGAAGCCGAGCGCCAGGAGACAGAGCCAATTCTCGACGGAATCACGCGCAGCCTGTCGTGGTCTCAACGACGACCAGACGGCGAGCTACCAGAAGATGAGCGAGATGCTGAGTCAGAAGAGGCTTGAGCCATCGGCGGCCACCCCCTTTAATGAATTGCGGTCGTTCCGCAGGTCGGAGCGGCGGCGGATCAGCGCTCGCCGTGGGGTCGCACTGGGCAAGCACCCTTTCCGCAGTCGTTCACGTCAAAGAGCCATCACCGAAAGCTGCTCGCGGAAACTCGCACTGGGCAAGCACCCGCTTGAATGCGATAGGTCGCAGAATACCACCCGAGTCAATCGTCCTTCGGCTGCAATGGCCTGACACGGCGGGCGCGATAGCTTGGTTTTCCGTACTTGTCGGGCATCGCCCGAACAACATCACCTTCGACCAGCACGACATCATTCTCGACCAGCGTGTCGAACATGGGGTCAGCAACCAACGTCAGGCTTCCGTGATACGGATCGTCGTCGAACGAATCACGGCTGTAGGTGATCCGCCACGCATCGGATTTTGGGTCGCGGGCCACGACACCGCGCAGCCACTTGTAGCCGTTCGGATCTTTCTTGTAGGGTGACGCACGCGATTTTGAGCTTGTACGGGCTGGGGCAACTTCATCGTCGCTGGCCGACACCGGGGTCACGAACTTTTCGCCTTCGAGCGAAGAGACCGATTCGTTTGATTCGTCGCCGGAATCGTCAATGCGTTTTGCCGGACGATCATGGCTGCTCTGCCCACGCCGGATGGAATCTGGTTCGTCATCGTCGTCAGCAGTTGGCGTCCCCAGATTCGCGGGGGACTTTCCCGGATCGGAATACTTTGGAACC
>JAYTRB010000159.1:0-5065 GCA_043746425.1 Planctomycetia bacterium | reverse complement strand
ACACGCAAACGACGGCCGGCCGCCAAGTCAACCTCTGTGGATTATGGCGGAACAGTTACCTGGCGGGGTATACGCAGATGAGCCCCTGGCGACCCGACGATGATTTCAATTCGTGGTGGACCCGCGGAAAGAACGATTTCAAAAACGTGCGGGCCATGAGCTTCTATCAGTATCAGTTGCCCGCCTTCCAGGATCTGTACGGTGTCGATTTCGATCGCATCAGCGACAGCGAGGCGAAGACGCTCAACGAGCGCATCGTCGCCAATTACAAGGACAAGCGGTGGATCTACGAAGTCGTCACCGAACGGGCCAATATCGAGCTGATGTTCAATGATACGTATTGGGACTGCCACAGCTTTGCAGCGTCGTATCCCTGGGAAGTCGTCGTTTTCAACGTGACACGTCTCGTTCGCGGATTCCACCCGTCGGAGTTCGAGACTCCTGGCCCCTGGGCGGGAGACGACCCCTACGCGTTTGCCAGAAAGCACGGATTGCCGGCCGATACGCTCGACGAATACCTGGCCGTTCTCGACAGACTGTTCGTCGAGGCGAAAGACAAGGGAATCGTGTGCCTCAAGTGCACTCTGGCCTACATTCGCACCTTGAGGTTTGAAAACGTTTCCAAAGAAAAGGCGGCCGTGGCATTCGGAAAACGTCCAGCCCAACTCACGCCCCTCGAAATCAAAGATTTTGAAGACTACATCATGTGGCGGCTGTGCGAGCTGAGTGCGAAGTACGACTTGCCATTTCAGATTCATACCGGGCAGGCGCGCATCCAGTCGTCAAATCCAATGAACCTTGTGGATTTGATCGAAGCCAATCAGAAAACGAAATTCATCCTGTTCCACGGCGGTTTTCCGTGGGTGGGAGAAACCGCGGTCATCGCCCAGAAGAACTGGCATCACGTATGGATCGATTCGGTCTGGCTGCCCGTGCTCAGTTACTCGACGGCGAAGCGCGCCTTTCACGAATGGCTCGATGCCTTCCCGTCGAATCGGATCATGTGGGGCGCCGATTGCAATCATGCCGAGGGAATCTACGGCGCTACCGAATTCCATCGCCGCTGCCTCGCAGAGGTGCTGGCCGAGAAAGTGACGGCTGGCGATCTGACGAATGAGCATGCACTGCAGATCGGCAGGCAAATCATGCGCGAGAACGCTCTGGAGCTTTTTCCGCAGCTGAACGATCGACTGTGGAAGCACAAAGGAAGCAAGCTCGAACCGCCCCAACCCAAATGACGCGCGCTCGATCGCGAACGGCCAGCAAGCGACGGCCAGGATTGCTGTGCAACTATGATTTGCCGATCTAACAGTGAGGCGGGTGGTGCGGGTACTTCCAAAGGGAAGGTGGTTGGGACTATGCCGTTGTAAGCGACTCGGCCGACTCAATTGGCGCGAAGGGGCGGCGGCTTGATTATTTCAGAAGGCCGCAGCGCGCGATTTTTCGATGCACCCACGTTTATTGAACACCGACTTTCGCCAAAACAATTGGTTCATCCACGATCACTTCCTCTCGCGGCGTTCGGCGTTTGAAATGACAGGGCGCTCAAGGTGGTCGCGCCAGGGCTTACCAGCCTTGAAGAGCGCGAGACGTGATTCAAATTCGGCCGTTTTTTTGCTGTTGATCAGCAGGCCAATCGCCATCGTCTGCCATTCGACGGCCCGCTCAAAGTCGCCAGATTCTGCGCACGCGGCAGCCAGCGCGCCCAGCATGTCGGGTTGTTTCCATTCAGTCAATTGGCACGCCTGCCGCGCGTCAGCGAGTGCCGCCTTCGCGTTCCTGAACTTGACCGCCGGACAAGCCGCCAGAATCACGGCGCGGCGGCACAGGGCTTGTGAATCTTCGGGGTTGAGCTGCAGGGCCTCGTCCAGATCGGCCAGCGACTGGTCATGCTTTCCGGTCTTTGACCAGAGCAGACTCCGTCGATAGAGTGCCAGGCCGTTTTTCGGCGTGATTTCAAGGGCCCTATTGTAGTCGGCAAGCGCCTCGCGCGTCTGATCGAGTTGTTCGTAGAGCTGACCACGGGCCAGACAGGCGCGAACGTTTTGCGGGTCGAGTTTGATAGCCCCGGTATAGTCGCGCAGTGCCTGGTCGGTTCTTCCCAGACGAGCGTGTGTAAAACCGCGATGCACCAGAACGTCCGGATTTCGCGGATCGAGCCGGGCCGCTGTGTCGAAGTCGGCCAGTGCACTTTCTGCATTGCCGGCGAGCAGATATGCCTGACCACGGTTGGCATATGCGGCGTCGAATTTCGGATCGAGTCGAATGGCTTCGGTCGAATCGGCAATTGCCCGTTCGTATTTTCCCATCGCCAACCATGCGGCGCCGCGCGTCGCCGAGGCAGCCACCAATTGCGGATTGCGTCGGATTGCCGCGTCCAGGTCGTCAATGGCCTTGTTGCGATCTCCCTTCAGCAGCCACGCGGCACCGCGGCTGGCCAGGGCCAGGGAATCTTTTGGATTCAGCCGTAGGGCTTCGTTGAGGTCGCTCAGCGCGCTTTCGGCGTCGCCCAGCTGGAGGTGGGTCGCTGCGCGGTTTCGCCATGCCAGGGCATATGCAGGGTTGAGGTGCAGCGCCTGGCTTAAGTCGGCCAGCGATTGTTTGTGGTCGCCGGACATTTCGAAAGCGGTACCGCGATAGTAATACGCCCGGGCCGCGTGGGGATCGATTTCAAGGGCCCGGCCCAGGTCGGCCTGCGCTTTCTCGATATTTCCCTTTTTCGACCAGATCATACCCCGCCTTTGATATGCAAACGAATTCTGAGGACTCAGCCGAATCGCAGCGCTGTAGTCGGCAATTGCCGCATCGAACTGGTCGTTGGCCGCGAGCGCATTGCCGCGCGCCACGAAAGCGTCGGCGTTTTTCGGTTGCTGGCGAATTTTTTCGCCGAATAAGGCAATTGCCTGGTCGGCATCGGTGACGTCGCTCCGGGGAATCCAACCGGTCGCTATGTCCGAAATGAAGAGCAGATCTTTGCGTGCCTCGTAAACTTCCAGCACCTGCCCCGCGGGCATCGTCGCGACAACCGCTTCTCCCGCTTTGACTTTGGTGTCGCGGATGACAACGACCCGGTCGCCCGTTCTCTGCCCCAAGGCCTCGTGAAATGAGCTATCCCAAACCAAAAGGGCCAGAACCATACTGAACAGGCGCATGCCAGCATCCTCTCTGAAAGTCGCGTGCTTTAAGCGGCGTCAACTGCGGCGGGAGTGTACGGCAATCGTGCCATTCCGGGAAATATCAGTTCCCGCGCAACGCGGGTTCATAATCAACCCCTCTCCCATGTTGCGATCGCCAACTCCATCGCGGCGCCGTCGCTCTCCGGACCTCGATACCAGTGGCGAACACTCGCTTTTCCGCAAAAACGGCAGTTGGGCGGGCAAAGAGTCCAACTTTTGCCGCGGGACTCGCGAACGCCCTTCCAAGAGGAAACGCGGGCGGGCGACGCAACCGAAAAAACTCGCCAGTGAAGAAGGGCCGATCTATCCCGCCGCGGTTTCGGGGGCGACGCTGATCGGGCCATGCGCCAGCGGCTTACGCAGCTCGCGTCGCAGAACCTTGCCCAGGAAATTTCGGGGCAAGTCTTCGTGTCGAGTTTCGACAATCTTGGGGCGCTGCTGAGCGCCCAGCTTACGTCGGGCGAAGGCGTCGAATTCGCGACGATTGAATTTCTTTCCGCGAGCGACCACGACGATGGCCTTGACGAGCTCACCCGCCGTTTCGTCGGCTTGGCCCACAATGGCCACGTCCTGAACACCAGGATACGTCCGCAGAACGGCTTCGACATCGGCCGGATAGACATTGAATCCGGAGGTGATGATGAGATCCTTTTTTCGATCAACGATGCGGAAGACGCCCTTCGAGGTGCAAGTCGCCAGATCTCCCGTGTAGAGCCAGCCGTCGCGCAAAACGCGGTCGGTATCGACCTGATTATTCCAGTAGCCGAGCATGATTTGCGGCCCGCGAACAACCAGTTCGCCCACTTCGCCATAGGGCAGCGTTTCGGTTCCCGTGGCGGCATCGACAATACGAGCGTCGGTATCGGGAAGCGGAAACCCGATCGTGCCGGCGACGGCCGTGCCATCGAGCGGACCCGCGTGAGTCACCGGGCTGGCTTCCGAAAGACCGTAACCTTCGACGACGGTGCATCCCGAGTGCGCACTGAATTCTTCGGCCACCTTCTGCGGCAGCGGCGCGCCCCCAGACAGGCACGCCCGCAACGAACTGAGATCGTGCTTCTTCTTGCGCAACACTTTGGTGTTGAGGGCAGACAACATTGCCGGCACCGTGGGGAAAAGCGTCGGGCGGTGTTCCTCGATCAATCGTACCACCGACGCAGGCCGAAACCGATGATGCAGCACCAGCGTCGCTCCCAGGGCCATGCCGTTCATGACACAGGTCGATAAGCCATAACTGTGGAAAAACGGCAGTACGGCGAGAATCGTCTCTTCGCCCGCGACACCCAGACACCAATGCGACAACTGCCACGCGTTGGCCATCAGGTTACGATGCGACAGAACGACTGCCTTGGGTGCCCCCGTCGTGCCGCCGGTCGGCAGAATGTAGGCGGCTTTGTTCACGTCAACGGCGATGGCTTTCATCGTCTCGTGTGCCGCGTTGATTGTCTCCTGGAAATCGCGGACGGTCGTACCATTGCAACCATGACCGAATCCGATCCGCTGAAACCGCACCCAGGCATACCCGAATCGCTCAAGTCGCGGGAGGCGGTTGGCGAGTGACGAGAGAAGCACCAGCGCTGGCCGGTCTTCCGTCTCTCCCAAAAGCGGCGACAGCACATCCAGGGTGACAACGACCCGACAGCCGGTAACTTTTACGAACGAGACCACCTGCTCCCGCACCATCAACGGACTGAGCGCCACCACCACGCCGCCAGCCATCCACGTACCGAATAGCGTCACCAGATATTCGGGAAGGTTCGGCAAGAGAATGCCCACCCGTTCACCTGGCTGAAAGCCTTCGCGCTGCAGCGCGGCTGCGAAGCGACGGGCCTGCGCCAGCAATTCTTCATAGGTAAGCTGCTGCGAATAATAGTGGCAGGCAACGCGTT
>JAYTRB010000158.1:0-3773 GCA_043746425.1 Planctomycetia bacterium | reverse complement strand
ATCTGGCAGCAGATCACCTCGGCTGATGCCGCGAAAGCGCGGCCCGACGTCGAACAGCAGATCGAAAACGACCCACAGTTGCGAGATGCGCTGAAGCTCATCAAGTCGCTCGGTGGAGGAGAAGATTCGATCAAGCGGGCCATTCGCTTTGGCGCGGCGACCATGGACGCACTAAAAGAGGCCGACAGCCGGTTCTTCGAGTTCCGCGATCGATTCCTCGTACGGTTGGATGGTCCGATTCTGCGAGTGTCGCCGACGGCGCCCCCCAGATCAGTAAGAAAGTAATCGTCTCAAATCTGTCGTAAAGAAAGTTCGCGTTGTCGAACGCTCGACGAGGCAGAGAATTCTTCGACCTGATGCGGGGCGTCGCCGTTTCGGCAAAGGCGTTGCTACGTGACGCCGGCTCATCGATGCAGCGGCCTGTCAGGCAACTTGCGAGCGGTTGCTGCTCTGGCTACGATAGGTTGCATTCGTGGCGCGTGGCGGCGAAATTGGATATCTGACGCGAGGCTGCATTGATCGAGTACCGGCCGTTTCAAAATACCGATCCGCCGAAAATTACCGAGTTGTGGAACTTTGGCAAGCTCGGGCCGGGAGCGGCCCTCGAGTTTCCGAACGATGCTCTCGACATGCTGGTATTGGCAGAGCCCTACTTCGATAAAAATGGGCTGATCGTCGCCTGCGACAAAGAGGATGTGGTCGGATTCGTCCACGCAGGGTTCGGCGCGAATTCCGATGGGAGCGGGATTTCTACAGAAGTCGGAATCATCTGCGCCGTTCTGGTGCAACTCGACTATCGTCGGCAGGGAATTGGTCGGGAACTGGTCGCTCGGGCCGAACGCTATCTGCGTGAGCGCGGCGCCCGTGAAATCGTCGCCGGCGAATCGGGGCAACGCAATCCGTTTTACCTGGGACTGTATGGCGGGGCCGAATCGGCGGGACTGCTTGAATCTGACGTAAATGCCGCCCCATTCGTCAAGGCTTTGGGCTATCAGCCGGCAGAACGATACTTTCTGCTGCGTCGCGACATTTCCCAGAAGAACGATCCGTTCGATCCACGAATGCTGGCGATTAAACGGTTGGTGAAGTTCGGGGTCATGGACCACCCGGCGAACGCGGCGTGGTGGTGGATGACCCGCATGGGCCGTTTCGGATCGCTGACGTTCGTCCTCGTTCCCAATGCCGGGGGTTCACCTCCGGCCGACGTGACTTTCTGGGAAATGGAACTGCACGCCGCCACGCGCGGAGCGCGAACGGCCGGCATCAGCGACTTGAGAGTCGCGCCAGAGGTGCGACGCAAAGGGTACGCCAAGGCGCTCGTTACCGAAGTCATTCGTCGGTTGCGCGAAGAACTGATCACGCAGGTCGAGGTGACGATTCGCGACGATAACACCGCGGCCCTTAACCTGTTCCGCTCGCTCAATTTTGAACAGGTCGACACCGGTGTCGTCTATCGCAAGCCATCAGTCGCAATGACGGGCAGCGCTGCTCTCGGCGGGCTGGCAACCGAGGTTCTTGAAGAACAGTGTGACGCCACAATCCGATTCGATCCATCGGCGGGTTTTAAGCCTTTTGCGTAACCCTTGCCGGGGTGTAGTCGCAGGTCGCCGGAAGCCGGCCCATTGTTAAATGGTGCGTTGCGCAGCGCCGTATGCCGCTGGCGCATTCTCAACTTGCGTGTGGGCGAGCTTGACCTGCTCTGCGCAAAAATACAGGGCTAACCATACAACGCATGCGCATCATCTGAATCGATGCGGCGCGCGCGAATCAGGCCGTCTTTAAGCTTCTCGCCGTTCGGATCGAGATAGATTCTTCCTGTCGGCTCTTCGGTGTCGGAGTTAATTCCCATGACGTGAATATTAAAGATGAAGGCCGGCCCTTCGAGCGACTGAAACCAGTGGACGTTGTCTTTGTAATCGGAAACAGTCGAACATTCGCCGACGTTAAATTTGCGGTCAATTGTGGGCTTGATGATGATGTGATCGTCTTCGTCTTGAATACGATCGTAGTGCCGCCCGCGAAATTCCCCCTTGAGGATCAGGAATGCCGTCGCCATATTGTTGTGCCCATGAGGCACGACCGAGCATCCCTTCTTCAGGGCGAAAATCTGCTTTCCCCACGCAAGTTTTTCAGGAACGCCCTCAATTTGCGGAAACTTAACCGGCAAACTGCGGGCACCCTTATCGACCATTTCGAGATTCTTCGTCAACTTGTCGAAGTCGATCAACCGCAGGAAATCGGCAACATCGGCCCTGGCGTACAGCTCTCCAATTTTTTTCTGCCATTCAACCGGCTTTAGTTTCTTGCCCTTAAGATCCCAGCCGAGCTGATTGACGTCGGTTAGCCATTTGATACTCTCCGGTTTGAACTCGTCGGCGAATGCGTCACACTGAAAGAGCGTTTCGAGCAACGACAGAGTTAAAACCGACCCGAGAGCCTGTTGAGTGAATTCCCGTCGCGATAGAGACAGCATCATTGATCTCCCGTTTGTGGACCCATGCTCCCCTCGCCAAGGCCGGATGCAGTGAAACGGAATCTGCAAGCGGCATAATGACGAGTGTACCGCCGGGTTCTGATGCGGGCAACTCGCGGCCGCGAATCGTGTCGAAAGTGCGCCAGGTCGTCACGGCGCAGTAACCTGCACGACACAAGACGGCTGTGAAACTCACGGACGAACAGAGAAGTTCGCCTTACGTCATCCTGATACAGTGAACGGATACATATTGTGCCGCGAGTCGTCGCATAGCCCGGCGATGTTGAAGGGGGCGATCTCTCGTTTCACCATGTTCTTGAATTCGCGAACTTCAGCGAGTGCCGGCGGGCCATTGGCAGTGGTGTCCAAAAGGCACTCGTAACAGCTGCTGACGGACTTGCGGAATTCGGCATTGTCGGCCAGCAGAAAGGCTGTTCCCAGACCCGCGCGGCTATTGCGGCGGAGGTCTTCGCAGTTGTGTGCCCCTGCAAAGTAGAACATGGCAAACGACGACAGCAGTTCGAAGTTCGCAAAACCACGGTAACAGCCATGTACGATCTGATCGACTAAATTGATCTCAGTCTGTAATGTGCGTTCATGTTCGAGCAACGCGGAGTAAAAGTCGGCTCTTCCTAAGCGGCGCTCGAAGATGGAAACGAGCCGTTCGATTCCAAAGAGCGTATGGGCGTTGCCTGAGCTATGCAGCGCGTCGAGGCTATAAGCGGCCAACGGCAGCATAGCCCAGTTCGGCCCGACAGCGCGGCGAGCGCGGCGTTGCAGCCGTTGCGTACGTCGCAAGCGGCCGCAAAATGGAGTCAGCACTGCTTGCGAGAACTGAGCAGCCACCGATGGGTAGCGGTCGAGCCATTGAGCCCATTCCTCCTCCGGCGAAACATTCAAGTCAATCGGGTGACGCGTGCAATCGATCATGAATCCTGCACTGGTCACACCATTGTTGAATCGCAGCACGTACAACCAGCCGCCATCCAGAATGTGATGCAGCGCCGCGTCGTCGCAGTCGAAAGTATGCTCGGCCGTACTGGCGCCACGGCTGGCGAGCACTCGGTGCCAAGGCTCGACGCCCGTAAAATGCCCGAATATGGCCCGTGATCGGGTGCGCATCCGTTCGGGATCAAGGGGGATTTGAAGTTGTCGCGCGATGAAGCCCCCTTCACCTGAAGCGTCAATGAGAAAGTCGGCAGTCAGAGTCAGCTCTTCGTTGTCGCGGCGGCACGACAGATGCCAGGGTTCTCCACCCGAAAGGCTGGTGACGTCGGTGCGGTCAAAGTATGGGATTCCT
>JAYTRB010000157.1:0-4058 GCA_043746425.1 Planctomycetia bacterium | reverse complement strand
ACCCGGTGCAGCGCCCAGCGAAAGTCTTGTTCAGAATGGATCGGAACATCATCGACCTGTGTCACGACGTCCCCCGTCGTCAAACCGGCTTTGGCTGCCGCCGCACCTGCGAGAATCTCCACGATCTTGTGACCGTGCTCTCGATCAAATCGAATGCCCACGTTTTCTGGAAGCGGGAATCCGAACAGGAGTTCACGCGAAAACTTCTTCTCGTGAAAGGCCTGCAAATGGCGATATTCCTGGATTTGATGGCAATGCACACAGCCCTGATGCGCTGCCTTGAGCAGCGGAATGTCCTCCGGAATGGTCGATTCGCCCGAAGGCGGGTGAAAGTCGGAGTCGGTCTCACCGCGCCGATCGCGGGGCCCCACTTGCCGCGTTTGTCGCGAGATCGCCGCATTGTCACTCGTGGCAGCCCGATCGACTTCCCGGCGACGCTGATGCACTTCCAGCACCTCACGCATCGTCGTGAGAAGTGATTCCTTTGAGAGCCGGCTCTCGGCCGATTCTTCGTCGCGGCCACCATAGCGGCTGTAGACATTCAGGTTGGCGTCGAGAAAAAATGCCTGCCAGGTCGTATCGTAGTCGAATTCGAAGCGCGAGAGATCAATGCCATTCATTTGAGTAATGCGGACACACTCGAAGCGCGCACGAAGATCCTTGATCTCCGGGTCATGATGGGCAACCTGTCCATCCCATGTCCAGCAATCAGGTCAGCGGACGCAACGAAACACGACGCACAGAGGTTTTCCCGATAGCCGGGCGGCGGCGGTAGCGCCCTCCAGGCTCTCATGCCATCGCAGGAGTCTGTCCTGGGCCGAGGCGCTGGCCGAAATGGCGAAGAGCGTTGCGATCGTCAGGGCAAAACAAAAGACGCGTTGCTGGAACATTGGCGATGATTCCGGAAGTGAAAGCAAGACTTGCATGCCGCTGCGATAACTCATGTCGGATGAACCCAGCTTGCGGCATATTAGGTTTTCAGTGCGCAAGCCGTGCTCGGTGCGGGTGAGATACGGTGACTATCCATTCGGGCCCAGAACCAGGGATGACACACCGCGACCGGGGCTTGTTCGACCTCGTCGCGAAAAAACGGCTGAATGTTGAAAAAGGGGACGGGCACCTCGCAGCGAACCGTTTTCTCGGGCTTTCTCGTATCCGACCAGAGCCTGTCTCCCGTATTCGCTGTCTCTTTTTTCCCGTGTCTCTTTTTTGAACGGATCCCTTTTTCAACGGCTCGCTAAGCGTCGATTTGAGCTTTAGGCCGAGTGGCCGAACGGTCCTTTTTCTTAGACGCAAGAATAGGGTCATTGGCACCCAGAAACCGGCTCATGGCTCCGAATCGTCCTTGATAAAGCAGGATCAGGTACGCAGGAACGAGCAGCGGGCGGACGACGAACGTATCCAACAAGACACCGAACGCCAGAGCGAATCCGAGCTGTTGCAAGCCCACCAGCGTTCCCCACTGCAGCGACAGAAACGTGCCCGCCATGATCACCCCGCAACTCGAAATGATTGTTCCGGTGCGCAGCATGGCGATGCGAATTCCCTCGATCGGGCCGTGCCGCTGCTGTTCCTCTTCGATACGGGTCATCAAGAAAATGTTGTAATCTTCGCCGATCGCCATCAAGATCGTGAACAGGAACATGGGAACCTTCCAGTCGAGCCCCCCGAAGCCCTCGGGGTCGTGCTGCCAGTAGTTCGACTTGAACCAGTAGAAGGCGAACGTGACCCCCAACGTCACGAAATAGCTGAAGAAAACACTGACGATGAGGTAGGCTGAAATGGCCGGTCGGCGCAAGAGCAGCACCAGAATCAGAAATACGCTTCCTAGAACCAATAGGTCGATTTTCACCTGGTCGTGATCGGTTACTGTTTTCAGATCGCGAATGCTCGCGGTCGGCCCGACAAAGTTAAAATGCGACTTTCGCAGTGCCAGCAACGAAGCATTATTTTCGAGAGCCGAATTGATGGCGCCTTCGACGGCATTGAGTTGCTGAATGCTTTCGCGGGCAAATGGGTCGGCCACGAAGACGACGTCGATGCGCGTCGTACGGCCCTTTGATTCGGAAACGGGACTGACGTAGTAGCTTTTGGCCTTATTGACGATCACCCGATGCTTGTATTTTTTGGCCTCGCTCGCATCCTTGCCGGGCCGAGTTTTTAGACCCAGCGGCGCATCGAGATAGCGGATATCGGCAATCCCCAGTTCCGGCATTCGTTGTTCGAGGCTATTGATCAACTCGTGGAGGGCCATGACCCCCTCGCCGTTGGTCGTGCTGAAAATCCCCTCGCCTGTGTCGGCATCAATGTCGTCGTTGCTGATGAGAATCGTGAGGGGCCCGGCATTGCCCGCCGGAAAGTGCGCCTGCACCGCCTTGGCGCCTTCAACGCTTTTCTTCGTACTCGGCAGTTCGCTCAACAGGCCGTAGCTGAGGTATTCGTAGCGGTAAATGCCCAACATGGCGAAGGGGAGCATGATGAGCACACACAAGACCAGAATCCGTCCCGGTTTGCGGATCAGGAGCATCCCCACGTGCTCCCAGAAAATCTGCGTCTTGTTACGCGGCACCAGCCGGTTGATGAGGCTCGTACCTGTGGCTGAGCCTGCTTCTGACGGAATTCTCTCGGTTCTGCCCCCCGGCCAGAATGCAATTCGCCCCGAGAGGCGGAGCAAGGCCGGGGTCAGGGTCAATGCGGCGCACAAGCCGACGAACAGGCTGAGTGAAATTCCGATTCCCGCCTCGCGAAATTTGCCGAACTGGGCGAAAACCATCATGCCGATGCCGCAAATGACCGTAAAGGCGCTGGCAACCACCGCCGCGCCGACATGCGACAGTGTCGCCGTCAGTGCTTTGGGAAGCGGCAACCCCTTATCGAGTTCTTCTTTGTAGCGCGCGATCAGAAACAGACAGTAATCGACGCCGGTGCCATACGTCACGACGGTGATGTACACTTCCATCCCGAAAAAGACCCGATAATCCCAGACCGGAACCTGAGTCAGCAGAATCACCAGCGCCAGTGAAATCTTTACCGAAACGATGACTGTTGCCAGCGGAATGATCGCCAGGAGCGGCGCCCGATAGATCGCCAGTAACAGAAGCACGACGAGAACCGTGGTCGCCAGTTCGGTGGCCCGGGCGCTTTCCTGCCCGGCCACCAGCATGTCGCGGCCCACCGTGGCCGACCCGCTCATCGCCAGATCCAGCCCTACCAGCGACCGGCGCATCACGGGGTCGCTGGGCAGATCGCTGTACAGAAGTTTCTGAACCTTGTCGATAATACGCTGGTTGCCCCACTCCAAAAACTCGCTCTTCAAGGGCATGATCACCAGCGCTGCTTCTTTGTCTTCACTGACCAGAAGCCGCCCCCCCCGCGGATCAGCAGGGGTCATAATCTGCAGTTTGGCATCGAGATTCTCTTCGTCGCGAATCTTTTCGAGCCGCGGTTTCAGCACCTCTTCGATAAACTGAAGATCGGCGTCCTGCAGCGGCGTATAACGCCGCACGACAATGACGACGCTGCTTTTGAGCAGGTCTTCGGGAAAAGCGTCCGCCAGCAGCTTTTCTCCCAGCAGACTCTGCATCTCCGCAGGGAGGAACGAGAATTCTCCGTCCTTGGCGACTTCCTTCCACGTCGGAATATTCTGGCCGTACCAACGTAAATGAACACCCAGGGCCGCCAGAAAGGCGATTCCCCACAGGACAAGAATGACCTGCCATCGCCGCTCGATGAGTTTTCCGAGGGAGTCAAACATGCAATTGACAGATCGATCTTGAAGATACCGGACACGTTACCGTAACGAACACCGTTTGAACCGTCAATAAACCGTCGCCTTCGCCGCACGCCCGCCCGCCGGTTTGTTGACAGTCCCCCACGAAATTGGATACTGTGATTCCAACAGCACTTGGCCCCCATCGTCTAGAGGCCCAGGACTCCGGGTTCTCAGTCCGGAAACAGGGGTTCGAATCCCCTTGGGGGTATGCCTGTCAAGTCATCTTGGCAGGCTTTTTTTATTGACTTTCGACGGGTTGTTGATGGTTTCTGCGGCGGTCTCCCAC
>JAYTRB010000156.1:0-9909 GCA_043746425.1 Planctomycetia bacterium | reverse complement strand
TTCGGCCTGCCACCGCAAATCCTTGCCATAATCACTTCCTACGGAGCCCCGAAACAGGCTGCGGCGCAGGGCCACCATGCCGGGATCCGAAAGCTCAGGAATTTTTCCATCGGTGGCCGGATCGCGGTACAAGACATTCAGGATTACCTCTTTAAGAAAATTGTCGGGAACGATTCCCATTCGGGCATAGACCATGACCGCGTCTGGCTTTTGCTCGACCTGCTGGTCGAAGGTCGTTAACGCCTTGTTGACCGGCACGAGGAACTGCTCCAGGCGGTACCGTTCGTTGGGGACGACGCGCAAGTCGGCGTCCAGAATGATTCCGAACAGGCCATATCCCCCCAGCGCGAGCGAAAACAGCTCTCTGTTTTCGGTTCGGCTGCAGCGAACGATGCTGCCGTCGGCCTGCAACAGCCGAAAGGTTTCGACGGTCGAGGCAATCGGCGGCCTACCGAACTGCCAGCCGTGACAGTTGACGCTTAGCGATCCGCCGACCGAGAAGTTGTTATCTGACTGCATGACGTCGACCGACCTCTGGAATCGGTCAAGATAGGGTACGATGTCGCACCAGCGCGCGCCGGCCTGCACATGGAGCAATTCGTGCTGCGCGTCATATTCCAGATGATTGAACGGCAGCATGTCGATGACAATGCCGCCGGGAGAAATCGTGTGGCCCCCCATGCTGTGCCGTGCGCCGGCGATTGAAACTTTTAAGCCCTCGCGGCGAGCCTGCTTGAGGAGCGCGATCAACTGGCGTTCGGCGGCGGCGACCTCGGTTGCGACCGGCACGACTCGCGCAACTTGCGTGCGATTCAGCCGGCTGACGTCGTCGGCGATTCCTTCTGGCAGCGGTTCGATTTCAGCGACGTCGCGCCAGGCGGTCGAAATCACATGCATCAGCGGTCGTATGGCAAGCGCCGCGATGACAGCGAGACCGCAGACCACAAACATGACAAAGCGCCGTCGGCGATTGGCTTTGCCGGCCCGAGGCACAGCATCAATGTCGCGATCGAGGGGCATGCTGGATTCTCCCATTCTTGTGGAACGGGAGTGAGTATAACGCGCGGCGGGAGGCGCAGCACGCCGGCATTTCACCGCGCATGTTTTGCGATGATGTCTGGGCCGCAGCTGTGGACCCAGCGCGACGCCTTTGATGACGCGGTCTGCACCCCGAGTTCGTTCGGAAACGAACCCGTCAAGTGAGCCCCCATTCCTTGATCTTGCGGTACAGCGTGCGTTCGCCGATTCCGAGCATGACCGCAGCTTCTTCACGCTTGCCGCCCGTCAGTTCCAGCGCCTTCTGGATGTAGTATCGTTCGACGTCTTCGAGAGGCCGGCCCACGAGGCCGTCATGGCTGGCAATGTCGACGAATGAACGGTTCGTTTCAACCTTGTCGGGGTGCAGGCGGGGCAGATCGTCGGGCAGATCGTCTTCATCGAGTCGTCCGTCGAGGTCGACGACGACCATGCGTTCGACCGTGTTGCGGAGCTGGCGGATGTTGCCGGGCCAGTCGTAGGCGAGCAGCGCGCCTTGCGCGGCTTTCGAGAATTCGGCGACCGATTTTCCATGCCGCGCCGTCATCTCTTTTAGAAAATGCTCCATCAACAGGGGAATGTCAATGCGACGTTCGCGCAGTGGGGGCAGAATGACGTTGACGACGTTCAACCGGTAAAACAGATCTTTGCGGAACGAGCCGCGGGCCACCATGTCTTTGAGATCGGCGTTTGTCGCCGCGACCATTCGCACGTTGACCTTAATCGGCTCGTTCGTTCCTACGCGCGTAATCTGCCCGTCTTCAAGGACGCGCAAAAGTTTAATCTGCGTGTTCATCGGCATTTCGCCGACCTCGTCGAGAAACAGCGTCCCGCCGTTGGCATACTCGAACATTCCGATACGGCGACGTTCGGCGCCGGTGAATGAGCCCTTCTCGTGTCCGAACAATTCGCTCTCGAGCGTGCTCTCGGGCAATGCCGAGATATTGAGGGGGACAAACGGTTTGCTCTTACGGCGGCTGTTCTGATGCAGGGCCCTTGCGACGAGCTCTTTTCCTGTGCCGTTGTCGCCCTGAATCAGCACGGTGCTGTCAGTCGGGGCGACCTGCTGCAACAGCGAGATGATGCGGTGCATCTGCGGGCTGTTGCCGATGACCCCTTCATACCCGAATTTCTCGTCAAGCCGGCGGTGGAGTTCGGCCGTCTGGCGCAGCAGCCGCAGACGTTCAGAAGCGCTTTCGACCTTGGCCCGCAGCTCGTGAATATCAAGCGGTTTGGTGAGATACGTGTAAGCGCCGTGCTGCATGGCCGTGACGGCCGAATTGATTGAACCGTGCCCGGTCAACAAAATGACCTCGGCGTCGGGAAGCTCTTCTTTCGTTTTTCGCAGAATCGCCAGACCATCGACATCGGCCATGCGCAGGTCGGTAATGACGATGTCGAAAGTGTCGCTTTCGATGAGCGCGGCACCGCGGGCTCCCGAATTGGCGACGGTACACTCGTAACGTCCCAGGCGTTCGAGGCTCTCGGCGACCGCGTGGGCGTGGGCTTCATCATCATCGACGATGAGCACACGTACCGGCGTGGCGGGAAGCTCCTGGGTTTTATCGGCAGCGACGGCAGACATGCAAGGGGTGCTCATTCAGCCGGAGGCAGCGACACAGTGAAACGCGTTCCTGCAGAGGGAGCGCTTTCTACAGTGACCCGGCCGCCGTGGGCTTCGACAATTCGCTTTACCGTGGCCAGCCCCAAACCACTTCCTCCGGGTTTGGTGGAATAGAAGACATCGAAGATGCGCGACAGCGTTTTTTCGTCCATTCCCCAGCCATTGTCGATGAATTCGAGCTCCACCGTTCCATCGCGAAAGCGGGTCTGCAATTCGATGATGCCACCGCGGGGCATGGCCTGTTGCGCATTGAGGGCCAGATTCAACAGCACCTGCCGGAACAAGGCGCTGTCGAGCCGCACACCCGCCAGATCGGGGGCAAGGTGCGGGCTGATCTCGACTCCGTTCGCCGCCAGTTCGGGCTGATAAAACTCAATGAACTCGCGCACCACCTGGTTGAGATCGCCTTCGGCCAGCTCCAGTTCGCCAACGCATGCGAATTTCAGGAAGTCTTCCAAAATTGCTTCGAGGCGGCGACACTCTTGCTGCACAGCAAGAATTTTCTTAAGCATGCGGCGATCGCGCGGCGACTCGCCTCCCGAGACGTCTTCGCCCAGCAGTTCGAGATTCAGACTGATCGTCGACAAGGGGTTCTTGATTTCGTGGGCTAGACCACCGGCAAGGGCGGCGATTTCGGCGAATTGCGCGACCAACCGTTGTCGTTCGTCGGCCCCCAGCAAAGTCTCGATCGCCATGATTTCACCCGACGTGCCGTTGCATGCCGATTGCCCATTCGCGCGATAGACCCGTCCGAGAGAACAAAACCCGGTTTCAAGGCAGGGAAACCGGGCTGCGAGACGTCATTGTCCCCTGAAGGCTGTCTCTCTAAAGCTGCGTCTTTAAAGAAGTACCTTCAAACTGTGTCTTCAAACTGCGGCATCAAAGCGGTCGAAATTCGACCGATTCCTCAGCTCGCGGGGGCTGCCGCTTCACTCTGGCCAAGTTCTACTAGAGCAGCTTTCCGCGACAGCTTGACGCGATTCTGGTCGTCGACTGCAATCACCTTGACCTGCATGCGGTCGCCCTCTTTGCAGACATCGCTGACCGACTTGACGTAACCATCTGAGAGTTCGCTGATGTGACACAGTCCGTCTTTGCCGGGCACGATCTCGATGAATGCCCCGAAATCTTTAATCGAACTCACGACGCCATTGTAAATCTTGCCGACCTTAATTTCTTCAGTAAGCGCTTCGACGCGCGACAGGGCGTCGTCGACCCCCGCCTGGTTCGCTCCCGAAATGGTAACTGTACCGTCGTCGGTAACATCGAGCGTCGTCGCCGTTTCCTCCTGGATCAGCCGAATCGTTTTGCCCCCCGGCCCGATGAGCAGCCCGATTTTCTGCGGGTCAATCTTAGTACGCACCAGCCGCGGCGCGTGAGAGGAAATGTCTTTCTTGGGCCGCGCAATGGCCGTGAGCATCGACCGCAACAGATCGAGTCGGGCTGTTTTTGCCTGTGCCAGCGTGTGGCGAATAATCTCTTCGTTGATGCCAGCAATCTTCAGATCGAGTTGAATCCCGGTGATCCCTTTTCCCGTCCCGGCTACTTTGAAATCCATGTCGCCGAAGTGGTCTTCGTCGCCGATGATGTCGGTCAACAGAACGTAACGGTCGGGCTCCTTGACCAGGCCGATCGAAATTCCCGCGACCGGCTGCTTGATGGGCACCCCCGCATCCATAAGCCCCAGGGTGGCGCCGCAAACGCTCGCCATCGAACTGGAACCGTTTGATTCCATGATGTCGGAAATAACGCGAATCGTGTACGGAAACTTATCGGCCGCGGGCAGAACGCACTCGACCGAACGTTCGGCCAGTGCCCCGTGGCCGATCTCACGCCGACCCGGACCGCGGATCGGCCGGCATTCGCCCACCGAGTACGGTGGGAAGTAATAATCGAGCATGAACCGCTTTGTGTATTCTTCAAACAACCCGTCGACACGCTGTTCGTCGCGCACAGTGCCCAATACGACCGAGATCAGCGATTGTGTTTCGCCACGCGTAAAAATGGCCGAGCCGTGGACGCGCGGCAATACGCCGACCTGACACGAAACAGCACGCAACTCAGTGGTATTGCGACCGCCGGGTCGCTTCCCTTCGAGTGCCAGATCGCGGACAACCCGGCTCTCGAGCTCGTGCATGGCCGCATTGAATTGCGATTGCGTGGCCCCGTCGAATGTGGTTTCGGCCCCGCCCGGAAAAAGCTTTTCTTTCCAGGTTTGCTTGACGGCCTTAATCGCCTCAGATCGTTCATGTTTGCCGTTGGTCGTCTTGGCTTCGCGGAACTGACCGTAAGCGTCAGATCGCAAGCGGGCGACGAGGGGGTTGACCGGCACAACGGGTGACACCTTGGCGGGAACGCCGACCTGTCGAATCAGATCTTCCTGCAACGAACAAATCTCGCGTGCGGCGCGGTGCCCGAACATCAGCCCGTCGAGCATCTGTTCTTCTGAAATCTGATCGCCGAATCCCTCAATCATCAGAATCGACTCGTTTGTTCCGGCCAGAACGAGATCGAGGGTGCTCGTTTCGAGCTCTTTTTGACGGGGCATCAAGACAAACTGATCGTTGATCAGCCCGACACGCACCCCCGAGAGGGGCCCCTGAAACGGAATTCCCGGCGAGATCGACAGCGCGGCGCTGGCGCCGATAATGGCCAGTACGTCGGGGTCGTTTTCGCCATCACAGGCAAGAACACTTGCCATGATCTGCACTTCGTCGGCGTATCCCTCGGGGAAGAGGGGACGAATCGGGCGATCGGTCAAGCGGCTGGTAAGAATTTCCTTGAGTGTGGGCCGGCCTTCACGCTTCAGGAAACCACCAGGAAACTTGCCGGCCGCCGCCGACCGTTCACGATAATCAACCGTAAGGGGGAAGAAATCAATTCCCGGACGAGGCGGCCCGCACTGCGCGGCAACGAAGACGACCGTTTCTCCGTACTGCACGATAACGGCGCCACTGGCCTGTTTCGCCCATTCTCCGGTTGTTAATGTGAGTGTACGTCCCCCTATTTCCCGCTGTACCGATACTTTCACTGTGTGCACCTGCAAAATGTTGGGTGAAACTCGCAGCGCCGCTCGCTATTTGCCGCTGTTCGCTACATGCGCCGCGGCTCACTACTTACGAAGCGACAGCCGCCCGATGATATTCAAATAACTTTCTTGATTGTGGTGCCGGAGATAATCGAGCAGCCGGCGGCGCCGGCTGACCAGCATCAGCAAACCACGGCGACTGGCGTGATCTTTGGCGTGCGTGCTGAAATGCCCGGCCAGCTCGTTGATACGATGCGTCAACATCGCAATCTGCACCTCGGGAGAGCCCGTATCGGTCTCTGTCCGCCGGTATTCCTGGATAATCTCGGTCTTCCGCTCTTTCGTGATCGACATTCTTCCGTCCTGCAATTCTCTTTTCAGACAAACGTTTGTGATGTGCCAACTCTATCAAGGCCACCGAAATATTCAATGTCAAACCCCCCACGGGATTCGTTCTTCCGCGGAATAGTTTTCCTGCAGTGCGCCCCCCTGCCCCGCATTTGCCGGGAATTTTCCAGGCCGAGAAGCGTCTGATTGGCATGTCTTTCGGTTTTCCACTTTCCTCGAACGCCGCAAATTGCGACAATCCCCACTTGCTCGCTGGTGCGAAGGTGGTGTTCTGGCATTTAATGCCGATTTCCTGGGGCCGCCAAAGGTTTTCAGTATTTCTATTGCCCGAGAGCGGAAGTAATGAAGCGGAATCCATGAAACGAGTTAAGTGCGAATCGTGGTCGCCGCACTCTTGATAAACGCGGGCCAATGCGAGACGATGCGTCTTTACATCTGTCGAGACAAGGGGGCGAATGTCGTGAAAAGGGGGCAATGGACTTTGTCGAGTGGAATCGCGCTGGCGATGTTCTGGTCGATGGCCGCCTTGGCGCAACCGCCGACGGGCATCGGCCCCGCCCCCGGTACGACACCGGTTGCTGCACCGGTTACGACGACCGACGCCGTGCCGGTCGCCTCTGTCAGTCAGTTTCCGCGGAGTCCCGACGGGTTTTATCGGGGAAATAATTCCAAGCCCGGCGCCAGCGCCGGTTTTTACATCAGCCTCATCGGGCTGATCTCAATTCTGGCTCTGTTTTTGTTGTGGGTCCACACCACGCAATGGGCCGATGAAGATGGCCGGTCGCTCAAACTCAATTATGAGCTTTGGAATTCGCTGCTGTTTTTCATAGGTGTCCTGGGCTTCGTTTTCGTATTTCTGCTCCCCTTCCTGGCGGGCTTTCTGCTCTTGCTGACGGCGTATGCCACCCCGATGTTCTTTTACGTTCGCGAACGTAACGACCGGGTGCCCGAGTCCGCGAAGGTGATGACCCCGGCGCACATTCAGGGGCTGGTGATTCGCGGACTGGCGAAAATCGGCATCAACATCGCGCTGACCAAAGGCGCCCGCGAGGCGGCGCTCGGTCCTCCCATCCGCTTCATCGGCAAATCGAGCGGCAAGGGGGGCGACGATGGCCGGTCGCAGCAGGCCGAGAAGTCGCGCGGGTACGTGGCCTGCAAAGAGCTCGTATACGACGCCATCATGCGCCGCGCGACCGATGTGCATCTCGAACCCAAAGAGGACGAATACTCGGCCCGTTACCGCATCGACGGGGTTATGTACCCCACCGAGCCGTTCGACCGGGCCATGGGTGATTCGATCATCAACATCTTCAAAGTTCTGGGGGCGATGGATATTACCGAGAAGCGAAAGCCGCAGGACGGCTCGTTTCGCGCCCAGCTCGAAAAACGGCTGATCGACTTTCGTGCCGCGACGCAAGGCACACGCGATGGCGAGAAGTTGTCGTTGCGTATTCTCGACCAGGCCAACTCAGTCAACAAGCTTGAGCAGCTCGGGATGCGCAAGCAGATGCAAGATCAGATTCGCCAGATTATTAATCAGCCGCACGGATTATTTCTGAGTTGTGGTCCGACGGGCGCCGGCAAATCGACCACCCTGTATGCCGTTCTCAGCGATCTTGACGCCTTGCAGCAGAACATCATCACGGTCGAAGACCCCGTTGAATACAAGATGGCCAACGTCACTCAAATCGAGGTCAATGCCAAGGCGGGCAATACCTTTCCCAATGCATTGCGCAGCATTCTGCGGCAAGATCCTGATATCGTCATGATCGGTGAGATTCGTGATGCCGAGACGGCAAAAATCGCCTGCCAGGCGGCCAATACCGGACACATGGTTTTCTCGACGGTGCACGCCAACGATACCATCAGCGCCTTGTACCGCATCATCGATCTGGGAGTCGAGGCGTTTCTGCTGTCATCGGCGCTGTCGGCCATTCTCGGGCAGCGGCTGGTGCGCAAGCTGTGCGACGAGTGCAAGGAAAAGTACGCTCCCAAGCCCGAAGTGCTCAAACAGGCCGGCCTGCCTCCCGACAAGGTTGATGCATTTTACCGCCCGCCGAGCGCATCTGACGCCCCCTGCCCCAACTGCGGCGGCCTGGGTTACCGGGGACGGATGGGAGTGTTCGAACTGCTGGTGATCACCGAACGCCTGCGCGATATGATGCGCGAAAATGCGCCGGTCTCAGCCATTCGGGCCGAAGCCCGTAAAAACGGAATGCTGTACATGAAAGAAGAGGGGTTGCGTCTGGTCGTCAAAGGCAGCACGTCGATGCAGGAATTGCAAGTGAATGTGAAGTAAGGCCGCAGCAGGCGCCCTTGGGCGGTCAGGTTCTTGAGGTCTGGAAGTAGAAAGCGGGTTGAATTTCATGGAACCACTTTTTGGATGCATTCTGGTTCTCATCGTCGCCTTGGTGACATGGTGCGTGGCCAGCGAAGGGGCCTGGGGCGCGGGGCTCACGTTTCTGTGCGTTCTTTTCGCGGGTCTGCTGGCGATGAATTTCTTCGAGCCCGTCGCGAACCTGCTCGATGGAATCGGCGCAGCGGTGAAACCCTATTCTGACGTTGTGGCGCTCGTCGGCCTGTTTTCGCTGTTCACTTTTCTGGGGCGAATGGCAACCGACAACATTGCGCCGACTGAAATCGAGTATGACGCCCGTGTCTATCAGGCGGGCCGCTGGCTGTTCGGTCTGGGAACAGGCTATTTAACAATGGCTATCTTATTGACGGCGTTACACACGGCCCCGCTGCCGCGAGAATTTATGGGGTTTAAGCCCGAACGCAAGAACCTGTTCGACGCGGCAGCCCCCGACCGGCAATGGCTGGGGTTTACACAGTTTGTTTCCGAGAGAATTCCGGGAACGGGCAAGGTTTTCGATGGCCAGATGTTTGCTGCCCCCGAGACCGAGCAGAAAATCTGGCCGTCGTTCCCCATTCGTTACGCGACCCGCCGGCAAGATTATGCTTTTCCTAGAAAGCCGGGAATGGGCCCCGCAGCGCCATCAGCCCCGGCCAGCGGTGCCCCAGGCAGGGGCGCTGGGCCAGCCACGTTCTAGCGAAATCAGCACGCGGATGTTCGCTCGAAGTTGCGGTGTGGGTCGAAAGCCGGCGTGGGTCGAAAGCCGGCGTGGGTCGAAAGACCGGCACTACTTTGTTCCGCCGATGGTCTGCACATTCGGATCGACGAACTTGTGCGGCGCCACGCTTTCAATCAACAAGGGGACGCGCAGCATCGGGTAGTCGGAATCGTCGGTAAAAATCCGTACGAGGGCCTCTACGCGACCTGCGGGTATCTGCCCCGGAACGGCGACTTTCAAATACCCGTGCCAGTGCCCCTCTTCGTCAATCTGGCTGTCCAGCAATTGCACGGCAACGAAGCTGCGCGTGCATTCGACGCGCGTGATGTTCATGTGGCGATCGCGGCGGTCGGTGATTTCAATGGTCTGCGGATCGATTTCGCGCATGTTCGATGCTGATCCGATTCGACCCAGAATGAGCGCTTTCGGACGAATCTGAACCTGGTTTTCAGGAAGGACGACCCGAAAGACGACGTTCGCTTCGCGCGGCTGCGGATCGGCGTATTTAACCGTTACCCGATACTCTTTAAGACCGGGATTCTCGTTGGCGGTCTGCACATGGACTGTAAAGTGCCCCGACTCGTCAGGCTGGTACGCTTTTTTTTTCATCTGTGGTTGCAGACAGCCGCAACTGGGGACGAGCTCTTTAATGACCACCGGCCCTGCTCCCCGATTGGTGAAATCGAAGTGTGCGAGGACTTCCTGGCTGGGCGCAACTTGCCCCAGATCGACCAGATACTGATCGAAGGCCAATGCGGGACGCCGTGGTGCGGCCGCGACCGGAGCGGGCTGGGGCCCCA
>JAYTRB010000155.1:0-6252 GCA_043746425.1 Planctomycetia bacterium | reverse complement strand
GGGCTTTTCCTATCGCAATACCCTCTTGCGCGTTTCCGGAGACAAATTTCTTTCAAATTCAATGGCCTTGCAGGCTGAGGCGTTCGGCAATTGCTCGCTGTTCGTGCTGGCGCGCGATGCCGCGCAGTTGCAGGAGCTGGCAGGAGTTCTCGAAGGTAACCTGACTGGGGCGATCTATTCGGCAATCGACGGAAGCGACGACGAGCTTTATGAACGCGTCGCTCCAGAATTGCGGCCTCGGGTGGGGCGTCTGCTGAACGACAGGATGCCAACCGGCGTGACCGTCAGCCCGGCCATGAACCACGGAGGTCCATTTCCCGCCACAGGACACCCTGGCTTCACTGCTGTCGGCATGCCCACTTCCATCCAGCGTTTCGCGATGCTCTGCTGCTACGACAATGTCCGGCAGAACCGCCTACCCCCGGCACTGCAAGACAAGAATGTGACCGGCCGGCTGTGGCGCCTCATCGACGGCAATTGGACGCAGGCTGACCTGAAGTGACATCGTCGCTGATGGCCCTGTCAGCCGAAAAAAAGGTGCACGTGATTGCTTCCGCGGGATATTTTCTCGCGAATAACACTGCCGAACTCTGCCGGGTGGCGCCGCCTGTCACGTCAAAGCGGGGCCATTTTGCAGCTACCCGACCGGCGTGAAGCGGGCCAACCGGGGGTTATCGACACTCACATGCGTTTCGTGCAGCGCCTCGGAATGGTGAGTGCATCGCCCGCACCTAAGAAACTGCTCGTCTGCCGCCGACCGCCCCTCGCCATACAGGATCGCCAGATCATCCCAGTTCTCCTCCACGGCACAGACGTGATTTTGACCCGTCCCCTTCCTGATATTCTGTCGCTTCATCGCGACGCCCCCGGTCAGCCGCTGCGCGCGCCAGAAGATGAGCAGGCCGCGGTTTCAACCGGTCTGCATTCGACGTGGTAATTCATTCCAGCAGCCCGAGCGCTGGCGTAGGAATTGTTCCGCCAACTTGTTCGCCGTAGGATTGAACGTAATGAAACCGAATCGCTATCAGTGCCTTGCCTTCGACGCCGTGGGGACAATTATTCATCCCACTCCTTCTGCCGCCGAAGTTTATTACTGCCTGGCTCGGCGGTACGGATCGCAGCTCTCTGCCGAGGAAATCGCCGGGCGTTTTCGAACGGCATTTCGCGTTTCCGAGCAGGGCGACGTCACAGCCGAACCGGGACAAGGGCACACCACAAGTGAAGCGCGCGAAGAGTTGCGCTGGCGGCAGATTGTTGCATCTGTGATCGACGACATCGCCGACACCGACCGATGTTTTTCCGACCTCTTCGCGCATTTCGCGCGGCCTGCGTCGTGGAGCTGTTTTGACGACGTTCCCGAGACGATCTCGCGGTTTCAGGCTGCGGGGTATCGGCTGGCGATCGCCTCCAATTTCGACAGTCGATTACATGCCGTTTGCAACGGAATGGCGTCGTTACGTGCGATCGAATTGCGGATCATCTCGTCGGAAGTCGGCTGTCGTAAACCCGGCCGGTTATTTTTTGCAGCGCTCGTGGCCCGCGCCGGGTGTCACGCCGGCGATGTGCTCATGATTGGCGATGATCGGGCAAACGACGTCGAGGGAGCCAGGGCCGCCGGGCTGGAAGCCATATTGATCAAGCGCCGCGGCCACTGCGGGCCGGGCGAAATCAGCAGTCTTATCGAGTTGTGCGATCTGCTGGATGTCGCATAGGCGGGGCGACGCGGGCGGTCGTCGGTCTGCGGTTCCGGCATGAAGACGCACTTGAGCCAATGGTGCAAGAAAAAGACCGTCGGGCACGAGGTGCCGACGGTCGCGTGAAACTCTCACCTAAATTGCAGAAAGGCGGCGCCGGCATCTTTACCGGTGGGCTCTCGACTGCATCTCGCCACCTGCCGCTTACGGCCTATGCCGTGTGCATCAGAACGAAATCATCGAACCGGATTTCATCCAAACCGGGTTCGCCGAGCGATGCGAAGATTTCGGTCATCAACCTGTGGAAGTGCTTAGTGCGTACAGAATAGAAATTGTGCTTTCCGTCGCGGCGGGCTTCAATGAGACCGGCAACGCGGAGCAGCGCCAGGTGATGGCTAACTGCTGGCTGGCTTTGCCCGAGCTTGTCGCACAGGGCCGTCACATGCAGCTCACCCTCGCGCGCCAAATACATGAGTACCCGCAACCGGGTTTCGTCGGAAAGCAGCTTGAACACCTGAACGAGATCCTTCTCCAGCTGGTCCGACAGTTCCGGGATAGGGCCCCGCTGTTTCGTCGGCACCGGCTCCATGACATTCGCGATCATTTTTTCCCTTCGACTTTCCGTTTGGTCTTGTTGATTCGACCCCGAGCCATGATTTGGGTCTTGCTCGGGATCTCGACTTGGATTGGAGCTGTTCAAACTCAGCTTCCCTGATAGTGGCCCTGCAGCCGGTAGCGAATGCCACGGGCCGAATAGAAATACAGACTTGAAGTCTCTTCCCGATCATCGCTACGATGGAGTCGGAGAATCAGACTTGCGACTTCAGACTTTCTAACACCCGGCTTGCGCGAGGAAATTGTCAGAATTGACAGACATGAACAACGCTTTTGAGCACGATGCGGCAAGAAAATTATGCCGCCCGCAGAGACGGACTTCTGCTATTGGGTTTAGACTCCCAGTGTGCTCAACCTACAGTTACCGTGTCATTCTACCGACTCCTGCTTGCCCGTCAATGACTTACATACCGAAATGTCTTATTTTTTTTGGTTATCCTACTGCAATGACTGTCAAGACTTATGGCAATCAAGCGAAATCCACACCGCGATTTAACGGGATTGTAATGTTTCCTCCTGCCTTACACGGTGAATCTTTTCGAGTCAATTCTATTAAACACCAAGGTGCGTATCGTCAGCCCGGCAAATTCAGGTCCGTTTCCGTAAAAATGGGCCCACTGATTGGTATTCGAGCCACTGCTATCGTCTCAAGCCATTAATTTAATTTGCTTTACGTAAAGTCACATGCATGAAACCAAAACTCAAAAATCCTTGCGACGCGGCTCGCTTTGCTGATCTTTCGGGCTGTCGTGCCGTGATAACAGGCGCCTCGCGAGGGATTGGCCGCGCCATTGCGCTGGAATTCGCCCGTGCCGGGGCAAATCTGGTTCTCCATTCCCGATCTCATTCTCCCGCCGCTTTGGCCGTGTGCGACGAATGCCGGCAAGGGGGACACCGGGCCGAGCACCTGCCACAGGATTTTTCTGCGCCGGGCAACTGGTCGAAGTTCGTCGAAGAGGCCTGGCAACTTCTGGGAGGAATCGATATCTGGGTTAATAACGCCGGCGCCGACTTGCTGACGACACCTGAAGCCGATTGCGATTTTGCCAGGAAGCTCAATGTTCTGTTCGAAGTCGACGTGCGCAGCACGCTGCTGTTATCTCGAGAAGTCGGCCAAAGAATGCGCGCGGCGGAAGGGGGCGTCATCCTCAATATGGGGTGGGATCAGGCCGACCGGGGTATGGCCGGAGACAGCGGAGAGTTGTTTGCCGCCTCGAAAAGCGCCATCATGGGTTTTACGCGATCGCTGGCGGTCAGCCTGGCGCCGTCCGTCCGCGTCAATTGCATTGCGCCGGGCTGGATTCGTACAGCCTGGGGCGAGCAGGCTTCAGAAGCTTGGCAACGTCGCGTAGTGCAGGAAACGCCCTTGGCCCGTTGGGGAAGACCTGAAGATATCGCCTGGCTGGCTCGTTTCCTGGCCAGCGACCAGGCCACTTACATTACCGGACAAGTCATCAACGCGAACGGTGGCGCCGTTCGCTAACAGGTTTGTTAAAACCGCATGATGTCAGCCGGGTGTGAAAAGCCCGGGCTAATGCGAAATTGAAAAGTGCCCATTGAACATTCTCTTCGTCACTGGCCGGCTGGCCGAGCAGCCTCTGCGGCGCGTCGTCGCCCGGCTGGGCGAATCTGCCGGCTTTGTGCCAGAGGTGGCCGTGCTGAGTATCAGCGTGGCAGCCCTGATGCACATCGACTTCGTTCGGCGAAAGTTGCACGTCCCGGTGCATATCGACCGCGTCGTTCTGCCAGGATGGTGCCCGGGAGACTTGACGCAACTCGACCGGCATTTCGGCAAACCGTTCGAGCGCGGGCCGAAAGACTTGCATGATCTTCCCGAATTCTTCGGACAGAAAGCAGCTCTTCCAGCAGACCTTTCACAGTTTGACATCGCGATTCTTGCGGAGATCAACCACGCCCCGCGGATGAGTGATTCCGAAATCATGATGCAGGCCGAAGCCTATCGTGCTGACGGCGCCGATGTCATCGACCTGGGTTCTATACCCGGCGAACGCTGGCCCCGCGCGGGGGCCGTCACACGACTGTTGCGTGAACATAGTTTTCGAGTTTCAATCGACAGTTTCGAACGCCACGAGGTCGAAGACGCAGTCGCCGCCGGGGCCGAGCTCGTTTTGAGCTGCAACTCGACAAATCGCGATTGGGCAGCGCGATTACCCGCCGAACTGGTCGCCATTCCCGATGATCCTCGCGACCCTTCGAGTCTCGTGGCAACGGTCGAAACGCTAAAGACGGCCGGAGCCCGATTCCGAATTGACCCGATTCTCGAGCCGATCGGTTTCGGGTTCGCCGCATCACTGGGACGATATCTCGAAACGCGAAACGCGTGGCCCGATGTCGAGATGATGATGGGCATTGGCAATGTCACCGAGCTGACTGCGGTCGACAGCGCTGGAATCAACATGCTTCTGGCCGGGTTTTGCCAGGAATTAGAAATTCACAGCGTATTGACGACGCAGGTCATCAACTGGTGCCGATCGGCGGTCAAGGAATTTGATCTGGCGCGCCGCCTGGCCCGCCATTCGGCTTACAACCGTGTCTTGCCGAAGCACGTCGATTCGCGGTTGATCATGCTGCGCGACCCGAAAAAACGCGAGTTGGGAGACGAAGAACTGCAGCAGCTTGCCTGTGGAATCAAAGACCCGAATTTCCGCATCTTCGCCGAACGTGGGGAACTGCACGTCATTAACCGCGACGGCTACCGGCACGGGACTGATCCGTTCGAACTTTGTGCGCAACTAGGGCCACTCGATCCTGCGCACGCGTTCTACCTGGGCTACGAAATGGCGAAGGCCGTCACGGCGTTGACGCTCGGCAAGACGTATCGCCAGGACGAGCCGCTCGCCTGGGGATTCCTGACCCGTCCCGAGAACAGTGCCCGGCATCGAAAAGACGCGCCACCGACCGCGAACACAGACGAATAGCAATCAATAGCAGGCTGGTCGCGCTAGGCGGCCGTGTCTGAGCCTGCGTTCATTTGTGGCAAGTCGGCGAATTGAAATGCCAGCGCTGGTAGAAGGACGGGCTGCGGCAAGCCACGGACCCCTTGGGCTTTGGCCGCTCGATTCCTTCGAGAATTCTTCGGCTGACGGCAGGAATCAGCCGCGTCAATGCCGTCTTCCCAGGTGACATTCGGCCGTTCCTGTCCCATTTTCTCAACCGACTGCTAAAATATCGTTCTCTGACCTCTGAAACTCATGGAAACGATCGTATGCCGCCCAGCCCTTCCTTCCCGTCAACTGCGTCTGACCCGCCGCAATTCGCCGCGGGATGGCAGCCTCTGCTCGAATCGTTTCGCCGCGATCGCGACAGCATTGCCCAAGGGGGCGGGGCCAAAGCGATCGAGCGACAGCACGAGAAGCACCGACTGACAGCCCGCGAACGAATCGCAGCGCTCATCGACCCCGCAACCGATTTTCTCGAGCTGGGCCGCTTCGCCGCCTGGAAAATGTATGAGGACTGGGGCTCGGCCCCGGCGGCTAGTGTGATTTGCGGCCTCGCGCGCGTAGCCGGCCGGTCGTTCATGCTCATTGCCAACGACGCCACCGTCAAAGCGGGAGCCTTCTTCCCAATGACGGTCAAGAAGGTGCTGCGCGCCCAGCGGATCGCCCTGGTCAATCGCTTGCCTCTCATCTACCTCGTCGATTCGTCGGGGGTTTTTCTGCCGCTGCAGGATGAAATCTTTCCGGATGAAGACGATTTCGGACGAATTTTTCGCAACAACGCTGTGATATCGGCCCTCGGAGTTCCGCAGATTGCCGCCATCATGGGGAACTGCGTCGCCGGGGGGGGTTACCTTCCCGTGCTGTGCGACAAGCTGCTGATGACCGAAGGCTCGGGGCTCTACCTCGCGGGCCCGGCACTCGTCAAGAGTTCGATTGGCCAGGACGTTTCGCATGAAGAGTTGGGAGGGGCCCACATGCACGCC
>JAYTRB010000154.1:0-2274 GCA_043746425.1 Planctomycetia bacterium | reverse complement strand
GAGAGGGTCTGCCTTCCGCCAAAGCAGGCAGGGGGGCCCCGGGGCACGATTCATGACCTCGGCCATGAGCTCGAATGGGCGTTCGTTCCCGAAAAGGTGCATATATTCGCCCAACATGTGCGACGCCCGATTGGCTTCGATGAAAACGGGAAGGCCGTCGCCATCGAGAATGAAATCAAGCCCGGCCCAAAGGTAATGCCGAATCGCGGCACGATTGTCAAAAGCGGTTACGAGCATTATGCAAAATGCTCCTGAAGTCGCAGCGCGCGATGAAGTCGCACCTGCAACCAAATGCCCGCGAGCGCAGTGTTCTTGCGGATGCGCATACCCATAATGCCCACCCTTACGCCCTCTGCCCACTTAGGCGCCCTACAGCCCGCACGTGACATTCCGCGCTCCATCGGTGCAGTCAGACCGTCCATCGGTGACATCAATGGGTGGTCAATTTCATCGGCCGCCGCAGTCTCTGTGGCATTCGGGATCCCTGCCGACTCGAGGATTAGGTCTCCGCTGAAGAAGATGATACGTCGTAACTTCCGGCAGACCACGTCCTTTGCCGGTCCACTTCTTAATTGTGCTGTTCCCGTCGGCCGATGTGTGCCCTTCGTTCAATTTTACCCATCACAACACCCATTGTCCGAGATGTCTTTTTCAGATTTGGAACAAACCTGAAAACCCGATAACGAGCCGCGCGAAAGTATCTCTTACCGCGGATGTCGATCGCCACTGGCGGGCTTGCCGTATTCCGACGTGACAGCTTAGTCTCGCGACGACGAACGAGCGGCAACATTTCAGGTGAATTTGGCGATTCAGGCGCCGTGCTGCCCGCGTCTGGCTTCCGCATCAGGCGGAACCGACGTGCGTTGCCATTTGATGGGCGGCATAAATCGTCGGGTCGGCGACGCTGGCGGCCTGAAAGGCCGCTTGGCGCCGGGCGCATTTGATGCATTGGCCACAGTGGCGATCGTCGGTGGGACTGACGCACGAAAAACTAAGTGCCAGTGTGGCGGAATCTGAACTGCGGATGACCTGGGTTTTATTCATGCCGATCAGGGGCGTAAGCACCTGCATTCGGCGGCCGACCTCGAGGCTCAATAGCTCTTCGCACTTGTCGAAGTATGTCCGGCTGCCGTCACGGTAGCAATTGTCGGCGGTCGTTCCGACGGCCAGGGCGAATTCCTCAAGATGCTTCAAACGGTGCAGAGCAAAACTCAAGAGCGTCAGGTTCCGCAACGGAATTTCCAGATCAGCCGCGGCGTCGCCCGCGCGGGGAATGTTGGTTCCCGTCACTGCCCAGTGCCCTTGCAAAAAATCTGCCAGAGGCAAGCGAATTTCAATCAACGGCGCCAACTGTGGCGAAGCGACAGCGGCACAGAACCGCCTCACATACCGGGTTTCACAGTCATCCCAGATCAACCCGCAATGGATGTGCACCGGAACGACGGGCCGCCCATGGCCCAGGAATTGGCGGACGAGAGTTGTGCTTTCAACTCCCCCTCCCAACATCACGGCCACCCGTTCCGGGGATTGCGTCATGCTACTTCTTCAGCAGATCGGCGACCGTCTTCGCCTCATCGCGAAGCTCGGCGACAGTGGCTTGCAGTTTGGCCTGGGCGAATTCATTGTGCTCAATTCCCTGGACGATGCTCCACTTTTTGCCGTCGCTCGTCAGTGGAAAGCTGCTGATGATTCCCGTGTCGACACCATAGCTGCCGTCGCTGCAAACAGCGGCGCTAAAACACCCGCCGGCCAGAGTCGGCAGCGCAATGCTGCGCAGGCTGTCAATGATGGCATTAGCCGCCGAGGCGGCGCTCGAGGCACCGCGGGCCTTAATGACCGCCGCCCCGCGCTGCTGCACCATCGCGAGAAACTCAGTCTTCAGCCAACTCTCATCGCCTATCACCTGCACGGCCGGTTTGCTGTCGATCTTCGTGTGATAAAAGTCTGGGTACTGCGTAGCGCTGTGGTTTCCCCAGATCGCCAATCCGGATATGGATGAGACGGGCCGCCCCGCCTTAATCGCGAGTTGCGACACGGCTCGATTTTCGTCGAGACGCGTCATGGCATACCAGCGATCGCAGGGGACGCTGGGGGCGTTGTTCATCGCAATCAGGCAATTCGTGTTGCACGGATTGCCCACAACCAGCACGCGCACGTCGCTGTTTGCGGCAGACTCGATCGCGCGGCCGGTGCTGGTGAAGATGGGACCATTGATGCGGATCAGATCGGCTCGCTCCATTCCCTGCTTCCGCGGAATGCTGCCGACGCATACGA
>JAYTRB010000153.1:0-4139 GCA_043746425.1 Planctomycetia bacterium | reverse complement strand
CGATACGCTGGTGGGCGACAGAGCGACCGCCGTCACCTGCGGCGCCACGAGGCCCCCCGACGGCATCGTCAGGCTGACGACCTGTGAGTCTGCAATGATCGACCCGTTGAACGCTTCAATCGTAAACGAATACTGTGTCCCGGCGACTAAGCCGTTGACCTGGTAGGATGTCGTTGAGGCACTTGCTGTTCCCAGCAACACCGACTGCGAGCCAGTGATCTGGTACACCCGGTAACCCTGCGCCTGTGCCACAGTACCCCACGACAATTGGGCCGTGGTCGAGGAGAGTGCAGTGGCCGTCAGTACTGGGGTGGTCAGAGGCTGCGGCGACGTGACGGTGCTGGAGGGGAGTTGCACGGTGACTACGGCCGACAAGGCGCTCGAGGAACTCGTGTCAACCTCCACCTTGTACTGCATGGTCGAGCCGGGGTTCAATCCGCTGATGGTGTAGCTTGTTGTTCCCGCATCGACGGTTGCCACGCCAGCCAGGCCGCCATTAGCCAGAACATTATAGATCGAATAGGCACGTGCTCCCGGCACGGCATTCCAGGTGAGCGATACGCTGGTGGGCGACAGAGCGACTGCCGTCACCTGCGGTGCCACCAGGGCCCCCGACGGCATCGTCAGGCTGACGACCTGTGAGTCTGCAATGATCGACCCGTTGAATGCCTCAATCGTAAACGAATACTGTGTCCCGGCGACTAAGCCGTTGACCTGGAAGGACGTTGTCGAGGCACTTGCTGTTCCGAGCAACACCGACTGCGAGCCGGTGATCTGGTACACCCGGTAACCCTGTGCCTGTGGCACAGTACCCCACGACAATTCGGCCGTCGTCGAGGAAGGTGCGGTGGCCGTCAGCACGGGAGTGGCCAGAGGCTGCGTCGCCGAGACGGTTGAGGAATCCGCAGTCACGGAGCCGTTAAAGGCCTCGACCACGAAGGAGTTGGTAGAAGCCGGGTTTAAGCCCGTCACGGTGAAAGACGTTGCTGAAGAACCCAGCGTGCCGATCAACGTCGATTGTGATCCGTTGATTTCGTAGACGCGGTACCCGAGAGCCTGCGACACGGAACCCCACGACAACTGAGCCGTCGTCGACGAAGGAGTGGTGGCCGTTACATTCGGCACGTCCAACGGCTGCGTCGCCGAGACGATTGACGAGTCCGCAATAACCGAGCCATTGAAGGCCTCGACCTTAAAGGAGTTGGTAGAAGCGGGGTTCAGACCCGTCACGGTGAAAGACGTTGCTGAAGCACCCAGCGTGCCGAGCAACGTTGATTGTGATCCGTTGATTTCATAGACGCGGTACCCGAGGGCCTGCGACACCGAACCCCACGACAGTTGAGCCGTCGTCGACGAAGGAGTGGTGGCCGTTAACGTGGGAGTTGTCAAAACCGGCGGCGTTACGACGGGGGCGATGATCTGATCATTCTGATCGACCTCGTCTTGAACTGTGTATCCGTCGAGCACTGTGTAGTGACCAACTGCCAGATCGCCGATTTCCGCATTGCGAGTGGAGTCGTACCACCCCAACACGCTGTAATTGACATTCGGATCGGTGACCGCCTCTGCCAGTTCATGCGAGGTAATGGCCGTCTGGAAGTCAAGGTCAGAGGCGAATCCCTGCGAAGCAGAACTGAAATTCGGCGTCCCGGGATACGAGACCACGACGTAATGAATATCCTCTGCTGCGCCTGCCGCGGTGGTGCCTCCGAAGGCGCCATGGTAGCCTAAAAAGGTGGTGCTGCTGGCGTCGGATCCTTTTTGAATGACGACCCCTGGTGCGACGTACACGATATAGAGCCGATTGGCGTCAGGAGGCTGCAATTGCCCAGAATTGATCATCGACTGAATGTCGCTTTGAATCTGGGAGTCAGTGATACCGTTGGTTTTATCGAGCGGAATATTATCGACGGCTCCAGCGCTGGCAGTGCCTCGGCCGACCTGGTAACCGGCGTGTGTCAGCATATCCATGTAGGCGCCTTGGACGACCGACGACACGAATTGATCGAGCTTGCCGGACTGGGTCTGAAGCGACGATGTGTTTTGCCAGTCTGAACCGAGGTAAACCGCCTGCGCTTCGACGTTTGGAAGAAGTGCCCCTCCGTTGAACGTGACGGTCAGCAGTTGTCGGGACTCAAGTTTTTCGACTTCCGCGGCGATCGTTGAAAGGGGGCTGATTCGCTGTCGACTCTGTTGATGAAGGCGGCTCCAAGGTCGAATGAAAGCCGCAGGAAATTCCCAGATCGTAGCAGCGGTAAAGCGGGTGAAATTAATAAGAAGGGCGCTATTGAAGCCACAAAACATCGAATCTCCGATTCAGTAGGTGGTACCCAAAAGTCGAAGGCGACTTTCCAGCGATCGACCGTGGGCTTTTCCGCATTGTGCGATGTAATCATGACCGTATCAGGCGCGCTGGGTATCGGGGCGACCACGATTTCCCTATCAGGGAAACCACTACGTCTCCGCTCGAACCCCTGGCGAACGCTCGCAATTGACCCGTCTGATCCGAAATCCCAACATTCTCGCTTCCGAACACGACCGACGCTTCCCAGGGACATTCATCTACCGACTGCGGATGGGGGGGGGCATATGACCCTCGACAATCGGCTTCTGAAGAGGACCGGCCCGGTCCGACAAATTCCTCGCCAACGCGCCACGGGAAGAAACCAATCACAGCATCAAGACCGGGAAGCGATAAGCCTGCGACTTTTGCAATCAATAGTTCGTCATTGAAAAAATCATGGCCATTTATCAGCGACAAGGTCCGATGATTTCATGGCCCGGGCGCTTCAGGAATGACGGCCAGCGGTCGCGAAATTCACAGTTCAACGTGACTGGTTGCCACCAATCGATATTTGGTAAACTGACGTTGGGCGGTGCATCAGGTGGAGCTGGATTGCATGAATGAATTGGCAGAAAACGAGGTATGGGCATTCGCCGGCCGCCGGCAGGGCCTCGCTATTAAGCGGTTCAAGTCACGCAGCGTGTCGAACCCCCGTTTAATGGACTGTGAGGTTGGATGGGCCCAGACGCCGCCGATCGTCTCCGTCGAGGGCAAGAAACCTGCGCGGGCGGCGATTCGGATCGATCAGCGTGCCGATGTCAGTCGCGACCAACTTTGCGGCGAAACGTACCTGACCCCTGCGATGCCTGCCAGGGACAACGCCTTAACCGCCGCGCGACGGTGTTCTGACGAACGTCTCCAGGCCGATGAACGCATTTTCCCAGGGCCATTCCATCCGTGCGCCGTTAAACGAGGCGCAAGCCGCAATTCGTCCTTTCGCAATTGCCTTGGTCTGAAGCTTGAATAACCATACAGGCCAGAGCGTGCCCGCCTTGCAGAATACACAATTAAACCTGTGCTTCCGGCAAATTTGTCGGTTCGCAAGCATCGCCGTCGTGGGGGTCGCGGGGGCCGTCCTCGTGGGCTGGACGTTCGATATTGAGAGCTTCAAGACCGTTTTTCCTGGCATGGTGGCCATGAACCCCGGTGGAACGGCCCTGGGGTTTCTGCTGGGAGGGGCGGCACTGTGGCTGATGCAGACGAAAGAAGCCGCTCAGCGCCACCACCGGGTCGCGCGGGCGCTTGCCGGCGGCGTGACGCTAATCGCCCTCATTCGCTTGGGAGCGTACTGTTTGAATTGTGATTTCGGACCCGACCGGCTGCTGTTTCCAGACAAACTTTTGGCTTACCCGATTCCCAATCGAATGGCGCCCAACACGGCCATTAACTTTCTGCTGATCGGGCTGTCCTTGCTGCTTCTGGATACACGATTACGCATCGGATGGCGGCCTGCTGAATGGTTCGCACTCGCCGCCGGCCTTATTTCTCTGCTGGCGATTCTCGGTTACACCTATAGCGCCCTATCGCTCACGGGCATTGAATCGTTTATTCCCATGGCCCTCAATACGGCCGTCACTTTCGCCGCTCTGGCGATGGGCGTGCTGTGCTCTCGGTCGAGCGAAGGGCTGATGGCCATTCTCAGTAGTCCCGGCGCGGGGGGTGTCATGGCGCGGCGCCTGCTCCCGGCTGCGATCTGCATTCCGGCGATCGTCGGCTGGCTCAGGTGGATCGGTCAGCAGCATGGCCTGTTCGGACACGTGATGGGGCTGTCGCTTTTTGTGCTGAGCAACATCCT
>JAYTRB010000152.1:0-5866 GCA_043746425.1 Planctomycetia bacterium | reverse complement strand
GAATTGTTGTCGGGAACATCGCGCGTTCACGCGGAATACGCTAATTTGATCGACCCTGACACGCTCGAAGAAGCTGGCAATGGCCTGCCGAAACTGGTTGCCGTCGTCGCCGCTCGTGTGGGAACGACCCGGTTGATCGACAATGTCATCATTGAAATCTGAGTGATCTTTACGTTCCAATCAAATTCGTCGGACGATTGTTCAATATGCGCTCGATCCTCGTCACCATTCCGCTTGACGGTCGCGTCGACCTGGGCCCGCTGGGAAAATTTCCCGTGTTCGGTATCGGCCTCTTGATGGCAATCTGGGGCCTGATCGGCATCGGGTATCTGGTACTCACTGTCCGCCGCATGGGGTGGAAAGGCTTCGATTGGATTCCCTTTCTCGTTTGGGGGGGCGTCGCTGTCGCCATCTTCAAGGCGGCCGAATTGAATGTCAAAGCGATTCCCATCTACGGTTACGGGACGATGCTCTTCTTCGGTTTTCTGGCATCGGCTTCGCTGGCGGCCTGGCGGCTGCGGCGGGAAGGGGCCGACGGCGAAATCGCCTGGGACGCCGCGATGTGGATTTTCATTTCGGGCATCATCGGCGCTCGGACATTTTATGTCATCCAGTACCATCAGAATTTCTTCGGGCCCGACCTGGCCGGCAAAAACCGAACCGTATTGCAGATTCTGGGTGCGCTGGTGAATCTGCCCGATGGGGGGCTCGTTCTCTATGGCGGGCTGATTTTTGCTCCGCTGGCTTACTATCTTTTTTGCCGATGGCGCGGGATTCGTCCTTTGGCGCTGGCCGATATCGCCATTACTTCGGTCTTCGTGGGGATCTTATTCGGCCGGTTGGGATGCCTGCTGCATGGGTGCTGCTATGGCGACGTCTGTACCCTGCCGTGGGCCATCACGTTTCCCGCCGACAGTGTGCCGTTCAAGTCTCTCGTGGCGCGGGGCCTGTTGGGCGAGAACGCCGTGTGCAGCCTCCCGCTGCATCCGTCACAACTCTACGACTCATTCAGCGGCCTGTTGCTGGCCCTTCTGACCTGGGCCTATTACCCGTTTCGTCGCCGTACAGGTGACGTTCTGGCCGTCGGTTGGATTGCCTATCCTGTCAACCGTTTTATGATCGAATTCCTGCGATCTGATGAAGCGGGACAGTTCGGCACCTCGCTCACAATCGCCCAATGGGTGAGCCTGGGGCTGTTTGCTTCAGGACTTCTGTTTTATGCGAGCCTCAGGTTCTGGTCGCCGCACAAGCAGGCAGTCATGGTCCGCAAGCCGACGCCCGAACAGACAAATTCCCGGCTGGGCAGCGGCGTCAAGGCGATTTCCGGGAATTGAACAACTTCTGGAATTTCCGAAATTAGCCTGGCACTTTTGATTCCTGATTCGCCAATACGGCCATCGCGACGTTCGTGGCGTTGAAGAGCGCGTGCAGCACCACGACCGCCAGATAACTGTGTCGCTTGTGATAGACGTATCCCAGAATCAACGCCAGCGGAAACAGCGGCAGCCAGTCGTGCTCGCCGTGGGCCAGCGTGAAAACCGCCGCCGAAAACAAGATCGCCTTCCACGGCGTGATTTGCGACTTTGTCCACCCCAGCAGCAGCACGCGGTACATGAGTTCTTCAGCGAGCGGCGCCGCGACGACCACCGAGAGGGCGATCCAGGCAAGAATGGTGTTACCTGAATCGCTGTCGAGGATTTTGAAAAACTGATGCTTGTCGTCGGGGCCGCGCCAGCCGGCATTTTTCAGCGCCGCGGCGACGACGAAGACTGGAATCAGGCTGGCGAAGAAGCCCGCCACTCCCGCCAGTAGGTCGCCTCGCCAGCGGAGCGACTCGCAGCCAAAGTCCTCCTTCCGCAGCGGCCCGGCGCGCGAGAGAAGGCCGACAACCACCAACCCTTGAATGACGAGCGCCCCGCACCGCGCCTGAACTCCCCTCAGCATGTCGCCTGGGGCAACCAGCCCGACGAGAAGCAACGGCAACGTGTACGCCACCAGAAACGTGGCACCCACCGGCAGCGAGGGCCATGAGACTGGTTCTTGGGGTTGCAAGGCCAGCACGGGTCTGCCGCGGCTAGCCTTCCAGAGGATGAAGATCCAGACGGCCAGGCTGGCCCCGAATAATCCGTACTTGGCACAGTTGATGATGGTCTTCAAATCCGCCATGATGCGTTTATCTTCGCAAGAACCATCGTCATGATCACGAACCTGTCATTGATTCGTCATCGTGGCAGGCTGCGCGTGGCGTTGCAACCGCAGGTCGTGGCTAAACGATAGGTCGCTGTCTCACATTGGCCAATTGAGCCCCCAGGTGCGCCAGCCGCTGACAAGGAAATCTACGTGAAAACGTTTGAAATTACGACTCATAACCGCGACCAGTTCGTCGAAATTACCGACCGGGTGCAACAGGCTGTTGTCGCGGCCCAGGTACAAGCCGGGTCGGTCATTGTTTACATTCCGCACACCACCGCCGGGGTCACCATCAACGAGAACGCCGACCCCGACGTGGTGCATGATCTGTTGTTGACGCTAAAACGGCTTGTTCCCAAGGATGCCGCGGGATACCGTCACGCCGAAGGAAACAGCGACTCGCATGTCAAGGCAGCCATGATGGGCTCCAGCTGTCAAGTGCTCATCGAACAGGGGCGACTCGTCCTCGGCACATGGCAGGGGATTTACTTTTGCGAATTCGACGGGCCCCGGACGCGCAATGTGCATGTACAGGTTGTGAATGAGGCGAGCAGATAGAAGATCGGGAGTCTGCGATCTCCTGGTAGTGCGACTTACTGGAAGTGCATTTCATGCACGACCTTTGTCAGTCGCTAGCGGCCTGACCTGATCATGGGTCTTCCATTTCTGATTTCATTTGTCATTAAAACCTGGTGCTCCGTGGCAGACGTTCTGGCAGAAATCATCGCAGAAAAACACAAAGAGATCGAAACGGCCAAACGCAATCGGCCCCTGGAATCGCTCGCCGAGAGGCTTTCTTCTGCCCCCCCCGTTCGCGATTTCGCCGCGGCACTGAGGGGAGGGACTGGCATGCGCGTCATTGCCGAGGTCAAGAAGGCTTCGCCTTCGGCGGGCCTGATCCGCGCCGACTTCGACCCCGTCGCCATTGCCGGCGCCTATGCCGAACACGGAGCGGCATGCATCAGCGTGCTGACCGACCGGCAGTTTTTTCAGGGGAGTCTCGACGATCTCATCGCCGTGCGAAAGGCCGTTTTGGTTCCCGTTTTGCGGAAAGATTTTCTGCTCGACCGGTATCAGGTGCTTGAGGCCCGCGTGGCGGGGGCCGATTGCATTCTGCTGATTGCCGAGTGCCTCGACGACTGCCGCTTGCGCGACCTGTATTTTTACGCCAGCGAGTTGGGTATGGAGTCGCTCATCGAAATTTATGATCCTGAGAATCTCGACCGGGTGCTGAAGCTGGGGCCGGCACTCGTAGGAATCAACAACCGCAATCTGCGCACCTTCGTGACCGATCTTGAACACTCAATCGCGTTGCGTCCGCGCGTACCCGCCGAATGTGTGCTGATCAGCGAGAGCGGCATTCATTCGCGAGAAGATGTACAGAGGCTCGAAAGGGCCGGCATCCGTGCCATGCTCATCGGCGAGACGCTGATGCGATCGGCCGACATCGGAAGTAAACTGCGCGAGCTTCTGGGGCCGCCGAACTGACGAGATTCCAAAACTGAAGACGTAATCAACTCTCAAACCGGAGACTTCCCGTGCCAGTCAGCCCGCCCGTCGAAAATGTGCTTGTCGTCCCTGCGCTGTTGTTTCGTGAAGTGGGATATTTTCAGGGCTTCTGCACTGATGTCGAACCCTACCTGAAAACGCTCCTCGATCCGACATATATCAGCTTTCGACCGCGCGATCAGATGGAGAATGATCCCAGTTTCAAACAACTGATTCCGTATTGCCTGTTCCGCTGCGGCGACCAGCTGTTTCACTATAAACGGGGCAAACTGCAAGGAGAGGGAAGACTGCATAGTAAGCGGTCAATCGGCGTGGGGGGGCACATCTCATCGCAAGATCAGAACCTGTTCGGCTCGGTTTATCTCGAGGCCATGCACCGCGAAATCGGCGAAGAGGTATATCTTGAGACGACGTTTCGAGATGCGTGTGTTGGCATATTGAACGACGACGAAACGGAAGTCGGAAAGGTGCATTTGGGAATTGTGCATATTTTTGATCTCGACGCGCCCAAAGTTCGGCCCCGGGAAAAGTCGATGTTAGAGTCAGGGTTTGCCTCATCGGACGAACTCGTGCGCGAAATCGACCAGTTTGAAACCTGGTCGCAGTTGTGCATGACGCACCTGTTCGCGAAATAGCATGCATCAGCCTCGGAGAATCCACGGATTCGGATTCTCCCCACGGACGACCAGACAAGCAGATAAAGGAGTGTCATCATGTCTACAAACATTTCACGTCGACAACTGCTTTCCACGGGCATGGCCGCGGTCGGGGGCACTTTGGCCGCCGGCGCTCTGGCCGCTGAGGGCGATAAGACCGCCCCGGCCAAGAGAAAAGGCCAACTCACCCTCGAAGGCCTGGGAGAAATCCTGACGGGCCTGGGCATCAAGACCACCCGCGAAAAGAGCCAGTACAATTTCACCTTCCCGGCCAAACTCGAGGAAGAGTGGAACATGACGATGTCGACCGTTCTGAGCGCTGACGAACAGTCGATCTGGGTCATGGCCTGGCTCAATGAACTCCCCAAATCGGCGGCTGACGTCCCGCGCACCGCGCTGTTACGGCTGCTGGCCGAAAACGACAAGATGGGGAATGCGTTTTTTGCCTACATGCCCAGCACCAAGCGGTTTGTTCTCGAACGAGTGATCGAAAACGAGAACATTACCCAGAAGTCATTCAAGAACGATATGCTCGATCTGGCCCGCAACGTCATCGACACGGCTCCGTATTGGACGGTTTCTGAATGGAAACAATCGGGCTCGAGCCCGAGCACCTCGGGAAAGGATGAAAAATCCTCACACGGCACGTCGCCCACCGACGAGGCTCCTTCGATTCTGAACATGACCGGCGGCGCCAAGCCGATTAAGACTGCAACCAAGGACGCGCCGGCTGCCGGCAGCTCGTCCAGGAAGAAATAACTCGCAGCGAACCGGCCCTCGGGCCGTTCTCAGCACGATCCCTCAGCCCGGCTGCCTTCAAAGCAGCCGGGCTGTTTGTTTCCAGCGACTGTTTGAAAGCGAGTGTCCCGATCCGTCGCATGGCGGCTACGGAGCCCTGATCTGGTTGCTCCACCCCACTCCGACCCTCCGGGCCCCGGGGGGCGAACGGTGACGACATCCACCAACCGGGCCGTTCATCAAACGACCAGATCAAAGTCGCCATAGCGCGGTGCACGCCGTGCTGTGCGCCCATGACTTACTGGTGCGCACCTCGAGTGAATGAATGCCGACCGACAGTTGGCGCAGGGCGATGCCAGTGTCTACGATGCGCCTGTTCGTTTCGCCCCCCGTCAGACGTATTGGGCTCTGCGGGGATTCGTGAATAGGAGTTGTTCGATGTGGCTTCTCAAACTCAAGCGGTCGTTTTTCGCCAGCGTTGTCTTGCTCGTCAGTTCTGTGTTGGCACATGCCGATGAGATTCACACGATTGCCGGCACCGGCAGGCAAACGCGATCGGGAGACGGGGGAACCGCTCTCGAGGCGGGAATCGCTGAACCATTCGGCCTGACGCTCGGCCCCGATGGTTCGCTTTACATCTGTTCGGTAAAAAATCACTGCATCCGTCGTATCGACGAACGCACGGGTTTCATTTCGACGGTCGTCGGTTCGGGAACTATGGGCTACGACGGCGACGGAAAACCGGCGAATCGCGCTGTCTGCAATGAACCGTA
>JAYTRB010000151.1:0-6702 GCA_043746425.1 Planctomycetia bacterium | reverse complement strand
GTCCATCAGTTCGGGAAGCGGCCTTGCGGCTGCGGGATCAATGTCAGTGTAGAGTATTAAATGTTTCGATTCGTACCGTCGGATTCCGATTTCGGCGAGCCGGCGCTCGTCATATTGAGGGACCTTTTGCGAAGGGCGGATGACTCGCTGCGGCCGGGGGGATTCTGCCGGGACGGCTGTCGCTGGGGCCGCCTCAGGCGCTGCTGGCCGCCTGGCAGGCCGATCGCGCTTCGTCGACGTCTTGGGGGAAGTGGCAGGGGTGGTTTTTTCGGACACGGCCCCGTCTGTTTCCCCAGTTTTTGTACAACCGGCGCAGGCCAGAGCGATCAGCAAAAATGTCCAGAGCCATGCTGCGTGCGATCGTGGAAATGCGAAATGGAGCATAGGAAGATCATAGCATGCCGCAGCCCGGTGTTGAACGAAACGCGGCGCCCCGCAGGCCGCCGACCACCAAGGTTTGCGTTGGAAGCCTGTCCCGAGTAGGCTACAGAACTTGACGGCTGCAGTGCTTTTCAGGAGATGCGAAATGGCCGACTTTCAGTATTGCCTCAACTCGAGTACGATCCGGCCCGTTCCGATTCTGAAAAAAATTCAGATCGCAGGCGAGGCCGGGTATACGGGCATCGAGCTGTGGCATGACGATCTTGATGCGCATCTGGCGCGGGGCGGAACGCTCAAGGAAGTCTCACACGCCCTTGCCGACCAGAATCTGACCGTCCCGACGACGATTTACCTCAAGGGCTGGTTTGAAACGACTGGCCCGGCACATGCGGCCGAGCTTGTTGAGTGCCAGCGCCGCATGGCTCAGGCGGTCGAAGTGGGGGCGCAGTATGTCATCGCCGGTCCCCCGTCCGGAATGGCCGACCATGATCTGGGAGCGAAGAATTATCGCGAGCTGCTCGAGATCGGCCTCGCCATGGGCGTCAAGCCGGCGATGGAGTTTCTCGGGTTCGTGGACGACATCAACACGATCGAGGACGCGCTTGAGATCGTCACGAAAGCGGCGCATAAAGAGGGGACGCTTGTGCTCGACCCGTTTCATATTTTTCGCGGGGGCGGATCGCTGGAATCCATCGCCAGATTGCGTGCCGACCAGATCGCCATCATGCACTTCAACGACTCACCGATTACTCCCCAGCGATTTGAACAGCACGACAAAGACCGGGTCTACCCCGGCGACGGGCACCTCGACCTGCGGCGCGAGCTCGACCTGTTACGGCAGATCGGTTACGACCGCTGGTTATCGCTCGAGCTATTTCGCGAAGACCTTTGGGCGGCAAATCCGCTGGAAGTGGCCCGCGTCGGACTCGACAAAATGCGCGCCGTCGCAGAAGGCTGACATGAACGCTCACGATTCCGACGACGCCCTCTGCGCCCGCGGAGGCTGGTATCCCGAATTTCGGACCCGCCCCAGTGCGCCAGCGATTTATCAGACGACGGCCTTCGACATGCATGGTCTCGAGCAACTTGAGGCCATCGCCTCTGGCCGCGAGACCGGGTATATCTACACCCGCGACGGAAACCCCAATCACGACGCTTTCGCAACGGACGTCGCCCGCCTGGAAGGCGCCGAAGCGGGAGTGGTGTGCGCCTCGGGAATGGGGGCGATGACTGCCGCCCTGCTGGCGCATGTTCGATCGGGAGACCACATCGTCGCCGCCCGCGTTCTTTATGGACGCACATCGCAATTGCTCAATCATCTGCAAAGCTCGTTTGGAGTGACGACGACCTACGTCGACGCCACGAACCCCGAAGAGTTCCGCCTGGCTGTCACCAGCCATACGAAACTCGCCATCGTCGAAACGATTTCAAATCCACTTCTGGAAGTGGCCGATCTGCCGGCGATTGTCGCCGCGCTGGGTGACGTGCCACTACTCGTCGACAGTACATTCGCGACGCCATGTCTTCTGAGACCATTAGAACACGGGGCACGGCTCGTCTTTCACAGTGCATCAAAATATTTGAATGGCCATGGCGACGTGATGCTGGGGGTTGTCGTCGGGTCGCGCGACAGTATTCGCCGGGTGCGGGGCCTGGCGGCACTTTACGGCCTCAACAGCAACCCCTTTGAATGCTGGCTTGCCTCACGCGGGCTGCGAACGTTGCCGCTGCGAATGTCTCGTGTATCTCAGACGGCCGAGGAACTGGCCCGGTTCCTTTCGTCGCAAGCAGGCGTCTCTCGTGTCTATTACCCTGGCCTCGCAGAGCACCCCAGTCACTCGCAGGCGCAGCGCTTCCTCAGGCATGGATTCGGAGGCATGTTGTCTTTCGAGCTCAGAGAAGGCAAAGCAGCCGTAGCAGCCCTGTTCCGGGCGCTGGCCGACACCATTCCGTTCTCTCCCACGCTGGCCGATGCCCGCAGCACACTTTCCTACCCTGCCGGGACATCACACAAATTCATGACCATCGCAGAGCGAAATACATACGGCATCAGCGACGGCCTGGTGCGCATGTCGGTGGGCCTGGAGTCGTTCGCCGATCTCAGCCGGGAACTCTCTGAAGCCCTGGCGAAAGTCGCTGGCGCAGCGGGTTAAACGCAGAGCGATCGGTTGACCACGCAATCGCAATCGCTGGATAACGCGCCACACCTACAAAACGGGTGATCGATGAGGTGAGTCGCCAGTCATCGGCTGCCTGTGGCAGAGGGATCTCAGATCCAAGCCGATTCGCGGGCGCACATTTCGACACTCGAATTGCAGGCAAGAATCTCTTCACGGGCAATTGACACGTCAGCGGGAGCTTCGATCCCCAGACGGACTTTCCCGCCCCGAACCTCGACAACCACGAGACGGATTTCCGTTCCGAACCGATTGCGGATAACAATCGCCTCATCCCGACGACGCGACAGAACAAGCATGTTCCCCTCCTTGGTTGAATCTACCGGGGAACTGACCGTGCTTAGTGTCACCGAGTGTCCGTCAGTGACAGAGACTCGGTCGGGCAATTCCCCTTCTCATTCGTTCCTTGAACGTTGTGAAATTTAGTTCGCTAGCTAAAGATAGTCAATCCCGGAATCGGTGGCGGGGCTTTAAGAAAACCGACGGCGACTGCCTCAGTAGCGGTTTAATCCTTCCAAACCGGACGGCTATTGGCTTAAACTTCTCAATGTTCATTAAAATTAAGCGAATTGCATGTCTTTTCTATTCTTTTTTCTTAATTTTTCGTAATATTAAATATTTCGACGGCTTTCGGGCGGGGCCGGCGGATGATCGATCCCCATCTGGACAAAATTTGATATGCACAGCAACCTTACTGTTGAAGAACAGGTCATTGTTGGCCTGAGGCGCATCACTCGCGCGGCCGACATTCATTCCCATCTCTTGCAGCGCGATTTTGGAATCACAGGACCGCAACTTTCGACCTTACGCGTGGTGAAGCGAATGCAGCCGGTTTCCACCGGCGCGCTGGCCCGCGAAGCATGCATCGGTTACGCCACGCTGACCGGAATTCTCGATCGGCTCGAAGAGCGTGGTATGGTGACACGAAATCGCGATCCGGCCGACCGCCGAACCGTCATCCTCAACATGACGGCCGAAGGAGAAAAGCTGCTCACGACAGCCCCCTCGCTGCTTCAGAGCCGGCTGCGCGACGAGTTGCTCAGAATGCCGCAAAAAGAGCAGTCGGCATTGCTCAATACGCTGTTGCGTGTTGCCAGCCTGATGGAATCTGAAAAACAGACCGGTGCCACTGATGGTTCGTCAGACGAAAAGTGACGTGGCTTCGCCTGGCTGCTAAACGGCAGAGCGCGCGCTCTGCGCCAAAAGGCCGAGCGTTCCCAAAGCGTAAAACGTATACTCGACATCGGCGACCTGATCCCACAAGGCGCCTTTGAAACCGCCTTCGGGCATCTCAAGCGTGCGAATGAACGTGTCGATGCGCGACAGATCGAGCAGGCTTTCAAGTCCCAGATCCTGTGCGGTCAGAACGCCGGTGAATGTCGAGAGTCCATCGGCAAATGGAATTCGCGTATTGGCCTGGAACCCTCCCTCGCCCGAGCGCACCTCGCGCAGAAATGCCGCCACATCGTCGCGAAGTTCGTCATCGAGATGGCCATGCATGACTAGAATGGCCGCTGCCGCCGCTGTGGGATTCGTGCCACTCTTTTTCATCGGTGCAATTTCGACAAATCCTCCGTCTTCGCGCTGGCGGTCGAAAATGAACTGCACGAGCTGCGGCGATTGAGGGGCGGGTTTGCCGATTAATTCATAGCAGACTGCCACGAGAAACGAGTGATAGGTGCTTCCCAGGGCTCCTTCGTGGGTTTTCGCATATCCGCCGTCGCTGGTCCGAAAGCTCTCGAGGAGCCCGGCGAGCCGTTCGGGCCATTGCGGATCAAAGTTCTCAAGAACATCGATTCCCGAAGCCGCCTGAATCACCAGGGCGCAATACAGCCAACTCACGAGATCGATAACCGTGACTTGCATTCGCTGGCAGGAACGCAAGTAGTCGGCAATGCGCCGGCAATTGTCTTCGGAGAGAACGCTCAAGACCGCCAGGGTACGTACAGCGAATCCGGAGTAATACAGATCTGAGCCCGCCTCGCGTCCCGAAAACCCACCATCGGCATTTTGCCGCGACAGAACGAATGCCTGGTGCCGCGCGCGGGTTTCAACCGGCAATGTTGCGAGCCCCGACGACAGGCGCCGTCCCAGTCGTAAGAGGTAGGGTTCGGAGGGCATGGGGCAGCGGGAAATGGGCGGGGATATTGACCGGTCGAAGAAACGCATCATACACTGTCGGGCGCCGGCTTGTCGCGTCCTCCTGCTCCTCAACTCGGAATTCCAGCCCGCTATGTCCCCCGAACAAATCGGTCCCTATCAGATTCTCGAAAAAATTGGATCGGGAGGGATGGGAAGCGTGTATCAGGGACGGCATGTGGAAAGCGGGAAACTCGTCGCGGTCAAGGTGCTGGCGGCATCGCTGGCACGCGAGGCAGGTTTCGTCGAACGCTTCAACCGCGAGATCGACGCCATGCGGAAGCTTAAGAACCCCCACATCGTCGAAGTGTTCGAGAATGGAATCGAAGGCGAGAGCTATTACTACAGCATGGAATATGTCGCCGGCGATACGCTAATGTCGCTGATGCGCCGCGAGAAACGGCTTCCGTGGCGACAGGCGCTCGACATCACTTGTCAGACCTGCAAGGCACTCAAGGCGGCGCACGACGCGGGAATCATTCATCGCGACCTCAAGCCCTCAAACCTGCTGGTGTCTCCCGAGGGAGTCGTCAAGCTGACAGACTTCGGCGTGGCCCAGGTGTTCGACAGCACTCGTCTGACCTCGACCGGAGGAATCATCGGGACTGCCGAATATATGTCTCCGGAACAGGCAGAGGGGAAACGGGCCAGCAAGCAAAGCGACCTGTATTCGCTGGGCGCCGTCCTCTACACGATGGTAACGGGGCGAACCCCCTTTTCCGGGAACACGGCGGTCGAGGTCATTCAGAAACACCGCTTCGGACTTTTCGATCGCGCACGAATGTACGTTACCGAGCTGCCCGCCCGCGTCGACGACACGATCTGCCGCTTGCTCGAAAAAGAACCGGAAAAACGCTTTCCGGACGCGTTCGTGCTGCTCAGGCACCTGGAACAGATTGTCCGACTCGAAGATTTCTCTGCTACTGGCGTGACACTGTCAGACAACTTTGTCGAAGACATCAGTGTTCCAACGGTCATGGCGACCGGCGGCGTACGCGGTCAATCTGCTGCCGGCCCGGGCCCGGCGACCATGATGAAATCCCTGCTGCGGGCCGAGCTCGATGAAGCCGCGCGCGGCGGCCCCCTGACGGCGTTGTTCAACAACACGTATGTGCTGGTCGGCCTGCTGGCGCTGGTGCTGTGGGGGGGCTACTGGTGGTTCCGGCCCAGGCAGCCGACACCCGAGGAACTATTCGACCGCGGCAGCGCGCTTCTCAAGCAGGAACCGGGCCCCGAGTGGCTTCGCGCGCGACGCGAATTCTTTGAACCGCTGCTGGCAGCCGACCCCGATGCATGGCAAGATCGGCTGGCTCCCTTACTGCAACAGGTCGAGCGGTATGAGCTGACGCGTTCGATCGGCGGCGTTCGCGGGAAAAAACATTCCGAGTCGAGATCGGAAGGCGACCGGCTGATACATCTGGCACTGCATTATCGGCAGATCGGCGATTTGGCCCGGGCTGAACGAACGCTGGCCGCCTTGCATGACCTTCTGGCCGACAACGAAGAGCAGGCGAAACTCTACGAATTGACGGGCCAACTGCTGGACGAAGTCCGCGAGCAGCTTGAGAAGGCCGACGACCGACGCCCCCTGCTGCAAACGGCGCTCGACCGAGCCACCTCTCTGGTTAAAAAGGGCACCGTCGCAGAGGCTCGGGGAATCTGGCAGGCGATCATCGAATTGTACGGCGACGATCTGAGCGCAGCTGAAATTGTAAGACAAGCACGCGATGAAATCGAGAAGACCCGCACCACCGATTCAGATCCTCAGTGATCGCTTTTAAATCGCGTATTTCAATCTTCAACGACCTCCTTATTCGTTAAGCCGCCAGCATTTCATGACACTCACTGAGGAACAAATCGTGGCGCGGGCACAGACGGTCATGGCCCATGCCTGGATGGTGCGGACCTTCGTCAAGCATTCGCCCGAGGTCGATGACTTTCCGGAGCTGATGCAAATCGTACGCACGGTCTTCGATCTCTCTCGCGCGCTTGAGACGAGTGTTGC